>JAHFCR010000139.1 GCA_023249405.1 Peptococcaceae bacterium
GGAGGGCCTTTGCTGCCGGGGCTGAGTATTACCGCCAGTGCCGGGCAGCTGCCCCGGGCGTCCATATTCGTCTGTGCCGACACTCTCGGTGCGCCTGCCGGACAGACCCCTCTCGCCGCTCCGCTGCACCTGCGGCTGTCTGGAGGTTCCGCCCCCTCCACGGCCGTCCCCCGGCCCTCCCATGCCTTCGAGGCGGGAGATGCCGTTGTATTGCAGGGCCAGTTCCATTACAGAGTTGGTCCGGCTGCCCCCGATATAGGGCCGGTCAGCCTGCGGAATGGCATCGACTATAACTGCCCAGGAAAAGGTCACTGCGAGCAGCACCACCGTCGCCGCCGCCAGGGTGGCCAGCTTCTTTCTCCAGCTGCTTTTAAAAGCCAGCAGGTAGAACAGGTAAAATGCCGGCACTACCATGTAGGCCTGGAACATCTTCATATTGAAACCGATGCCGATCACCGCGAAGGCCCCGAGCACCCAGGGCAGCTTCTGCGTATTGATGGCCCGGAACAGCATCCAAGTCGCCAACAGAAGCGTGAATACCAGCAGGCTGTCAATATTATTGGTGCGGCTCACGGCGACAGCGATCGGAGAACAGGCCATCACCAGGCCCGCCAAACGGGCAGCCGTCTTGCCAAAACTCGGTTTGACCAGGAAATAGACCAGCAATACGGAACCGACACCGGCCAGCGCCTGCGGCAGAATCACGCTCCAGCCGCGCACCCCGAACAGATAGGCAAACCCCGTCTGCACCCAGAAGGCCACCGGCGGCTTGTCGATCGTGATGTATCCGGCCGGATCGAACGAGGCGAAGAAAAAGTTATGCCAACTTTGCAGCATGCTGGTGACAGCGGCAGTATAGTAGGAGTTGGCGTATTGATCCTTCCAGATGCCGAAGATATTCAAGAAAACCGATAGCAGGGCAATGCATCCCAATACTAGATCGAATCGCCGGGCCTGCCTGAATTTCACCGCCATAGCTCCCCCTTTATCCGAGCATGCTGACCCGCCTTCCTGGCCGTACCCACCATGCTCGCCCTTGCGCAATACCAATAATACTCCCCCTTCCTTAATTCTCCCTTAAAAAATCCTTATAAATGGTTAAAATATGGCACCGGTTTTCTCCCTCACCAGGCGCGGCCCGGAGTAATATACTATTGCGGCTTGCTCAAATAAGCCCGATAAGCAGCCGAAGAGGCATATCCTTCGTGCTGGATATGCCTCTTGCAGTTGTTGGAATCGCTGCCGGTCCGGATCCGGCCACTGCCAATGCCTTATTGATTGTTCTTTTGAGCAGGCCCGGGGCCGCCGTCATTGCCCTGGGGGTGCGGGAGCGCTTGCTGAACTGCCTTTAACTGGTCCTGGGTCAATGTGCCATCGGTCACCAGCTTATCGAGCGAGTTTTGTCCTCCCTGGCCCTTTTGCTCTCCCTGGCCAGGCTTGTTATTTGCAAATGACTGAATCACTTTATCCGCCTGGGCCTGTGTGATAGTACCCTTGGAGACCAGCCCTGAAAGCGCCTTCTTCATATCCGCCTGCATCGTCTGTGAATTTCCGGAAGGTTGTCCATTAGCACCAGGCTGTGGTTGCGCAGATTGCGATGATGTTGTTACGCCAGGCGTCTGTTGTTGATCTGAGCCTCCGGCAGCCTGTCCACTTTCAGTAGTAACTGATGGAGCGGCGCCAGTTTGCCCAACACTGGAATTCTTGGCGCATCCAGCGAGCCCGAAACTGGTTGCCACCAGCATCGACGCTATCAGCGCCGAAGAGACCATCCACTTGTTCTTTGCCATACTAACATCTCCTTTAGCTCAGGCATGCTTCAGAACATGCCTGTTTAACTGAATTGTAAATCTGCCTGCAAGATGGCCGCCTGCCATCTGTTCCCTGCCAGTCTTATTTCCCAATTCCGTCCGAACTCAGCTAGTGTTTGCGGCGCCGGCCGCCTGCCATGTCGTACAGGCAACCGCCACTAGAGGTATTCCGGCCATCCGCTCCAACTCCCCTTTCTTCGTTAGTGTGATCGATGCCATTAACTGTAGCGCTGATTGCTGTCTTCCATAATCAAGATCAATTTCTAGCTTCTTTCTATTACCAATATATTTAACGATCAACCTTAAAAACAGCTTAAAAAAACCGGTGTTTTGAAAAATAAGCTATCATCATTGGCATCATCATCTTTCTGTTCCCTTATTTATCGGGTCAATGACCGCGACCGCCGGTCCGGATCCGGCCACAGCCAACAGCAGTGCAGCAGGAACATGCCGGCAGGAGAAGAAGTAGTCATGGGGAGACCGGGAATCACTTGCCTCACACTCAGCGGAAAGGCAGACCGACAGCAAATGAGCGCAATAAAGTATAAGTCCGAAGTCGGGGATATCATGCAGTTGCTTTTCGGAATGTATAATGACCACCAGCTTCATTGCGTGGTTCATCTAAGCGCCCATTTAGATGAATGCCGCTTTAAAAAGGCCGTTGGCCTGTCGATAGACGCCATTCCGCTGATCGGATGCCGGTTTGTGGAAGGGCCAGGCCGTCCGTACTGGCAGGACGGTGGCTTTACGGGGGATGATCTGGTGAGGATGGTGAAAGCCGAAAGCATCAATGGAGAGATGCCAAAGCTGTTAACCTTGAAGACTGATGAATTTTCAGGCCCGCAATTAATGATCAATATTGTCAGAGGCAAAGAGACCGATGCGCTCTGCGTGATCATGAACCACATGATCTGCGACGCCTCTGGTTTCAAGGAGTACCTCTATTTGTTGAGTTCTATATATTCACGTCTCAAGGACAACCCGGAATACAGGCCGGATCGCATAGGAGCGTCCAGAAGCGCCAGGCAGGTGTTCCGCGGGTTCAGCCTTCCTTCCAAGGCCCGGATCCTGTTTGACAAGTATAATCTATCCAGACATAGCAGCGGCGCCATTTTCCCGCTGGAAAGCGATCTTGCCAATCCTTTTATTGTCACCCACTGCATTGAGGGCGACAATTTCAGCTCTATCAAGTCCTATGCCGAAAAGCATGGGACAACCGTGAACGACATCCTGCTAACGGCCTATATAAGGGTCTTGCACAAGGTTCTGGGTGGAAGTCCAGTGGCCGTAACCTGTGCGGTCGATCTCAGAAAATATCTGCCTGGGAACAGGGCGGGAGGTATTTGCAATCTGGCGAGCAATCTAGTCTGCGACATCGGGCCTGATATCGGCACCAGTTTTAATGCCACTCTTCTCAAAGTCAAGCAGGCGATGGATTCCGAAAAGAGCAGCCGGACCTGTCTTAATGGGATCATGCTGCTTGAACTGTTATTTGGGTTGCTGCCGTATAAAAAGGCAAAGGAGTTATTTGGGAAGTTCTTTATCAACCCGCCGATTGCGATGACAAATATCGGCGTTATCGATAAGAGCCGTCTTCGGTTTGATGGCATCGACGCTACAGATGCATTCATAACAGGCTCCATCAAATATAAGCCGTATTTTCAGCTTGCCCTGACGACTTTTGATGGCAGAGTAACCTTCAGCATCAATTTCCACGGCACGCAGAAGGACAAGGAAAAGATCCGCCGCTTCCTATTAGAACTTGATAACGAACTGTCGACCGCGGC
>JAHFCR010000078.1 GCA_023249405.1 Peptococcaceae bacterium
GGTTGCACCAATGGTATCCTCTCCTCCCATTGAGCTAAAAGGAGCTATTATCAATATGTTTCAAGCCGCAAATTTAATTGGCCTCTGGGGCGTTATTGTTAATCAGTAATGAAATGTTGGATATTCAGATTATGAGCGCAAAGAAGGTACATTCTAGAGAGCCATTTCATAGCCAGTTACCGGGAGCTTTCGGGTCCTGCAGAGATTTTGGCAGCGATCTTCAGTATGCTTTGTAGCGACGACAGCAGCAGGTTCAGGTCGTCATCCGGCAGGCTGGACAATTTTGATTTGAAGATGTCCGCATTGGCCCTATACAATTCATTCAGACGTTCAAGGCCCCGGCGGGTGATAGCCACATTGATCACCCGCCGATCATTCTTATCGGGGCGCCTTACGGCCAGCCTTTCATTGATCAGTTTATCGATAAGCGGGGTCGTGTTGGATGGAGAGATCGTAAGCTGCTTCCCGATCTCGGACACAGGCATCGCTTTTTGATTCTGCAGAAGCATCAGCACATATGCTTGCGAGTTGATGGCCGCTTTGTTGTCGGTTGGCCCGTCTCCTCTTAGCATCTTTTTCTGCAGTAACGGAAGTATCTCTATCCAGGCTGCGGCAATCTGCTCCACGGTTTCCGCCCTCACCATGCACACCCCTTTGCAAGCCAATTTAGTTATTATTATATAACAATCCTATAGCAGTAAAAATACAAACCCCAGAATCCTTCCTAAGGGAAGAAAATTATTGACATATATAATTATATCTATATAATAGTTATATAAACATAATAATTATATATGTGGAGGTGCGGTCATGAAAGTAATGGCATTCAACGGGAGCTCCAGAAAGACATGGAACACTGCCACACTCCTGAACAAAGCGCTGGAAGGCGCAGCGTCGCAAGGAGCCGAAACCGATCTGATTCATCTCTGCGATCTCCATTACAGTGGATGCAAAAGCTGCTTTGCCTGCAAGCTGAAAGGTGGGGCGAGTTATGGCAAATGTGCTGCAAAAGATGAGCTGACACCAATTCTCGCCAAGATTAAAGATGTTGATGCTATTATACTTGGCTCGCCAAATTATATCGGGTCGCCAACCGGTGCGGCGAAAGCTTTTTTTGAAAGATTGATTTTTCCGTACATCGTATACGATGCAAGTTTTTCGACACTATTTACCAAGAGCATTCGAACCGGGTTTATCTATACGATGAGCTCAAACGATGACTGGATGAAACAAATGGGCTACGAGCAGCCTGCTAAATTTATAGAACAGGTCATGGGGATGGTTTTCGGTATGTGTGAATTGCTTATTGTTAATGATACCGATCAATTTGATGACTATTCGAAGTATGTCACAACGAGATTTGATCCTGTAGCAAAGGCGAAAAGACGCGCAGAGGTATTTCCCGATGATTGCAAAAAAGCCTTTGAGATGGGAGTGCGATTGTCTCAGCATAAATAGAAGCGGTATAAGGCCGTTCAATTTCAAACGAGTATTGAGGAAACTCGATGATCGAGTGACTCCATCATCGGAGCCATGGCTCATTCACAAACGGAACAGTGGCTCTGGATGCCCATAATATCCACTGCGCAGGCCGATGGTGATTTTCCGGTTTCTGGAAGGATGATGGCTCCGGCTATTGCAGAAACCTTGACCGGTGAGCTGCTTGAGCCGCCCCATATGATCCGCGTTTTATTTTTCAAGGCTGTATAGTATAATAAAAATAACAGGATTGGAGATGAAAAGAGTGCGCAATTTTTCTTGCTAATTAGATAAAGCATAATGAAATTACGGAAGCGGTGGCAGAATCCTCTTGTTTTGTTGTGCTTATGCAAGAAAGTTGCTAGCTCTTTTCACGCAAATAAGAACATCCTTGCCATGCCCTATACGGGTTTGGCTTTGCTGTGCATCTATGAGCTGCAAGAATTGACTTCTTGCAGCTTTTCCATTTCTCATCCGGGAGGATAAATTTATGTCGTTAATAAATGTTGCCAACCTGACGTTTGCCTATGACGGTATGGCCACCCCTTGTTCTTCAGCCCGGACACTTTCGCCCGGGCTTTTTTATTTCATAAAAGCCTGACTATCGCATGAAGCCTTTGCTGGTAGAAGCGGGCGCCGTTAATAAAGCCCGGCTGCCGGGGGCAAGATACAGTCGAAAGCTTTTTACTGCTGGATCGCTGCTCAGGGGCAGGTGAGATTTATGGTGCTGCAGGGCCAGGCCGGGGAAAATGCGGTCGTCGGTCGAGACGCTTTCGATGAGATATTGGCGAGACTGCAGGAGCGGGGCTACGCCGTCTACGGCACGGTGAACGAGAAGGGCACGGGCATCTTCCGTCCGCTGGGCGGGGCCGGAGAACTGAGCCTGCGCTGCACCGGCGGCACCCTGCCCCCCAAGTATCTCTGGTACCCGCCCTCTGAGACCATGTTCACCTATGACCGGCAAAGCGGTGCTCTCCGCTCGGAGATCGAACCGGTTAAACAGGCCGTGTTCGGCATCCGCCCCTGCGATGTGCACGCCCTGCTGGCGCTTGACGAGGTGTTTCTCGGCGGAGACTACCCGGACCCCTACTACCGGGCGCGCCGGGAGGACCTGCCGCTGGTGGTCTTCAACTGCGTGGAGTCCGGCGACACCTGCTTCTGCTCGTCGATGGGAACCGGCCCGGGCCTCGACCATGACTACGACCTGCTGATCACCGAGCTGGACCGGCCCGGGCGTTTTCTGCTGGAGGTGGGCAGCGGTCTGGGCGGCGAACTGGTCCGGGATCTGCGGGCTGAGGTGGCCCGGGACGAGGATTACCAGGTGAAGCACCGGCGTCTGGAGGATGCTGCCGCCAACGCCCGGACCACCCTGGAGACAGAGGACCTGCCCCGCTTGATGAGCGAGGGCCACGGCCACCCCTACTGGCGGGAGATCAGCGACAAGTGCTTCGGCTGCGCCAACTGCACCTCGGTCTGCCCTACCTGCTACTGTGCCGACATCTTTGACGAGACGGACTTCTCCCTCACGGAGACCAGGCGCAAGCGGCGCTGGTCCTGGTGTTTTTTGATGGAGTTCGGGGCGGTGCACGGGGGCAACTTCCGGGAGCGGCGGATCGACCGGCTGCGCCAGTTCATGCAGCACAAGCTGAACTTCTCGGTCGGCCAGTATGGCCGTTTTCACTGCGTCGGGTGCGGGCGCTGCATCGTCTGGTGCCCGGCCAATATCGATATTGCCCAGACCGGGCGAACGATCAGGGGTGATGCCTGATGGTGAAGAGCGAGGAAGACCTGCGGCGGGGCGCCAACCCGCTGTCGCTCCGGCCGGTGGAGATCCTGGACGTCAGGCGGGAGACCCCGGACGTAAACACCTACACCCTGCGCCTGGTTGATGGCAGCCGCTTCCGGTTCCGGCCGGGGCAGTTCAACATGGTCTCGGTCATCGGCATCGGCGAGTCGGCCCTCTCCATGAGTTCGGACCCGGAAGGCACCGAGGCGCTCGCCGAGGGGGTTTTTCAGCATACGATCCGGGTGGTGGGCAATGTCACCAGGGCGCTGGCCCGCCTCCGGGCCGGGGACCGCTTCTGGATCAGGGGGCCCTACGGCAACGGCTGGCCGCTCGAACAGGCCTCCGGCGACCTGCTGATCATCGCCGGAGGCATCGGCCTGGCCCCGCTGCGGCCGGCGATCTACCGGCGGCTGGCCGGGAACCCGGGGCGGCTGGAGATCCTGTATGGCGCCCGCACTCCCGGGGATATGCCCTTCCGGGATGAATTCCCGGTTTGGCAGGAGGGCGGGGCCAGGCTCCTGCTGACTGCCGACAAGGCGGACGAGGGCGCCGAATGGCCTTACCGGGTCGGCCTGGTGACCGCCCTGCTGGATGAGGTGGAGGTCTCGCCCGCCCGGGGCCAGGTTTTTATCTGCGGACCGGAGGGCATGATGAAATCTGTGGTCGGAGCATTATCCAAACGGGGCTGGCCTCCGGAGGAGATCTTCGTATCCCTGGAGCGCCGGATGGAGTGCGGCCAGAAGACCTGCGGCCGCTGCCAGATCGCTGACGTGTACGTCTGCCAGGACGGCCCCGTCTTTTCCTATGCCGCGGTCAGGGATCTGCTCGGTGTGGATCTATAGGCGCTGGCGTCCCGGCGCCCCTGATGTTCGTCTAAATAGTTTCATTGAGGAAGTGGCTCGATGACTGATCGTGCGGAGAAACCCAGACTGGCCGTTTTCAAATTCACATCCTGCTCGGGCTGCCAGCTCCCGTTTTTGAATATGGAGACCGAGATCCTGGACCTGGCCGAGAGTATCGAGGTCGCCTACTTCGCCATGGCCGGCGCCAGCCAGCCGGGGCCCTACGACCTGGCCTTCGTCGAGGGCGGCATCAGCTGCCAGGAGGACGCGCGGCGGATCAGAAAGGTGCGTGAGGAATCCAGGATCCTGGTGGCCATCGGCAACTGCGCCGTTTATGGCGGGCCCCAGGCCCTGCGCAACTTCCTGCCTCTGGAGGAATTGAAAAGGGCGGTCTATCCGCAGCCGGAGCTGATCCACTGCTTTCCCACCTGCCAGGGGATCGCCGATTACGTGTCGGTGGACGGGTTCCTGAACGGTTGCCCGGTCGACCATGGCCACCTGCAGGATTATATCGTCAGCGTCATGCTGGGCAAGGCCCCCGAGGTCAGCACCCGCAGCGTCTGCCTGGAGTGCAAGATGAAGGAGAACGTCTGCCTGATCGTGGCCGAAGGGGTGGCCTGCATGGGAGTGCTCACCGGCAGCGGCTGCGGGGCGCTGTGCCCGTCATTCGACCGGGGCTGCTACGGCTGCTTCGGGCCGAGCGCCGACCCCAACCTCAAGTCCTTCGCCAACCTGTGCCGGGAGCTGGGCCTGACCGAGGAGGAGATTCACCGCAAGTTCCGCTACATTGTCAACAACGCCGAGGCGTTCCGGGAGGAGGCGGAGAGACATGTGCCCCAGCCGGTTGAGAGTTGATTACCTGACCCGGGTGGAGGGGGAGGGGGGGATCGAGATCGACCTGGACGAGCAGCGCCAGCCGCTGGATGTGCGGATCAACATCTTCGAGCCGCCCCGCTTCTTCGAGGGGATCGTGAGGGGGCGCCGCTGCGAGGAGATCGCCGACGTGATCGCCCGCATCTGCGGCCTGTGCCCGGTGACCTATCAATTGGGCACGCTGATGGCCCTGGAGCGGATCCTGGGGGTGCAGGCGAGCGATCAGGTGCGGCTGCTGCGCAAGGTGTTCATTCTCAGCCAGTACCTGGGGAGCCACTGCCTGCACGTGTTTTTTCTGGCCCTGCCGGACTACCTGGGCTATAACAACATCTTCGAGCTGGCCGGGGAGCACCGCGACCTGGTCAACCGCGGCCTGCGTCTCAAAAAGATCGGCAATGATATCGCCTCCCTGCTGGGCGCCAGGGAGATTCATCCGGTCACAGCCGTCATCGGGGGGTTTACCAAGCTGCCGCCCCGGAGCCTGCTGGATGGCCTGATCCTTCAACTCCGGGAACGGCAGGATGATGCCCTGGCCGCCCTGGAGCAGATCGCCGCCCTGCGGCGTCCGGCCTGGGCCGGCGGGCGCATCTACGGAGCGCTGTACCACCCGGAGGAGTATGCGGTGGACGAGGGGGTCTGGCGCACCAGCAACGGCCTGTCGCTGTCGGCGGATGAGTTCGCCGGCTACGTCGAGGAGTATCAGGTGCCTTACTCCAATGCCCTGCGCTGCCGCCTGGCCAGTGGCGCCTATTACATGGTGGGGCCGCTGGCCAGGGTCAGCCTGAACTTCGAGCAGCTGGCCCCGGAAACCCTCCGCGCCGCCAGCCGGCTCAACCTCAGCTTTCCCGACTACAACCCCTTCGATTCGATCATCGCCCGGCTGCTGGAGATCATGCATGCCCTGGAGGCCAGCATCAGGTATCTGCAAGCGGCACCGGTCTCGGAAGAATCCCCGGTATACGACATCAGGGCTGGCGCCGCCGCCTCTCTGATCGAGGCGCCGCGCGGCACGCTATATCACCGCTTCCGGATCGACGACCGCGGGCTGGTTCAGGAGGCGCGCATCATTCCTCCCACCACGCAGAACCTGTCGCGCATCGAGCAGGACCTCCGGGAGATGGCGCCGCAGATCTCCTACCTGCCGGATGAGGAACTGGCCCGCGCCTGCGAGGTGGCCGTCCGCAACTACGATCCCTGCATCTCCTGCGCCACCCATTGCATCGTCACCAGAAGATCGTGACCGGTGTGCCCGGATCCCAACCTTCACCCGGACTCATCGTCAGCCGTCATGGAGGTAAAGGCCAGACTCACCTGCTGCAGCACATCCCGCCATTCCAGGAGCAGTTCTTCTCCGCGCAGATCGGCAATCGTCATGATGTGGCGGCAGGTGGCCCGGTCCAGGGCTATAAAATGAGCGGCCACTGCCGGCGCCAGCTGAATATTCACTCCTCTGCGGTCGCTGTCCGATATCAGGCGTCTTAAAACCTCTTTTTTGACCAGTCCCGTCACCATTACCGAGGCCGAGGGCTCGGTAATGCCCAGACGCCCGGCCAATGCCTTCAATGAACAGCCGTTGGGATGAATGGCGGTCAGCTCTTTGACCGCCTTGACCATGATAAACTGTTTGGCCGATAAGGAATCCAGGGGCAGGCTGCTGTCCTCGCCGGCGGCCTCCTTCCTGAGAAAGCCTGACAGGCAGTTGCTGATCAGCTCGTGCGCTTCCCGGATGCTTTCAGCGGCGATCCTGATTTCCTGGCGGCCTTTCATGCTATCGCCTCCCTTTCGCTGTCACTGCAACGAGCGTCTCTGGGATTTGCCTCACAAAAGGTTTTTGAGAGATCAGCAGCCAGAGCGCCAGAGAGGCCACTCCGGTGGCGAGGGTCAGCACCCCCATGACGAAGATGGTATTGCTCCAGTTGAAAGAGACCAGCAGCATCCCGATGCTGCCCAATAGGGTGGCCAGGCAGCCGATGAGAGATGAGGCCGAGCCGATGTCGCCCTGCTGCTGCTCCAGCATCAGATGGGCGCCGGGGGCGCGGATGCTGCTCCCGGCCAGGGATGATGGCAGCAGGGAGACGGCGAACAGCCAGGGCCGGAGGCTGCCCAGGGCGCAGACCAGCAATCCGCTCACGGCAATCATGATCAGGCTGGTGTTGATGATGGCGCCGCGAGAAAAGCGTTTGGACAGGTAGACGTACAGCATCGGGCCGATGATCAGGCCGGCGGCGTTCAGGGCGAAGAAGTAGCTGTATACCTGGGCGCTCAGCCCGAACCGGTCCTCATAGATGTAGGAGGAGGCCGCCAGGAATCCCATCAGCGGCAGGCTGGTCAGAGAAAATACGATCAGCAGGGAGGAGAAGCCCGGATTTTTGAGCACCGTTCCCAGCCTCCTCAGCGACTGCAAGATGGTGCCGGTGTAGCGCCGGTCGATCGTCTCTTCCAGGGCGATGCCGCCGAGCAGGGACAGCAGGCCGATGCCGGACAGGGTCACAAAGACGCCGCGCCAGGAGATGTATTTCAAAAGGATGGCCCCCAGCACCGGCGCCACTGCCGGCACGATCATCACCATCGATTGCACCAGTGCCAGAATGGATTCCCGTTTTCGGCCCTCGTAAACATCCTTGACGATCGCCGTGGCTACGGCGGAGGCAGCGCCGCTGCCGATTGCCTGAAAGATCCGGAACACTATGAGCTGGGTTATGTTACCGGACCAGGCGCAGAGCAGGCTGGCCGGCAGATAGACGCTCAGCCCGATGATCAGGATCGGCCTGCGCCCGTATTTGTCGCTGAGCGGGCCCCATAAAAGGATGCCGATGCTGTAAAAGCCCATGAACAGGATCAGGGTCAGGTTGGCCAGATTGGCAGAGACATGAAAATAATTGGCCATGCCGGGCAATGACGGCAGATAGAGGTCGGTAGAGAGCGGCACGAAAGCGCTGATAACGGCGATCAGCAGCACCAGGCCCTGCTGGCCGAGGTACTTCTGCCCCTTATTGACGCCAGTGGCTGCAGTGTCTGTTTTCGGCATATTGTCCTCCAAATAAAAAATATTGGCAATTGTTGATGCAGTTGCGCCGCGATGTTCCTGGCTGTATACATACCCGCGTATAGGAGGAACTATCAAGTTTTTAATTATACCAATCTAATATATAGATAAATCTAATTATTAGCAAGGGATTTTATCCGGCTGGATTCTGGGTCTTTCTTACAACCGGTACTGCGGGCCGGTTTATTTTATTTTTCTAAAGCAGTATAACTTTGGTAAGGAACTTGGACGTATGCGAGTAATATGAAAAGAAAGGATCGTCAGCCTGATTATAGAAAGCATCGCTGGCGAGGGCTTTCTAACCTGACGGAAAGGAGGATAACTTTGAACGAAGAACTCAGGAAAAACGGTATCTGGGCGATCATCGCCGCCATTCTGGCGCTCGGGCTGATCATCTCTTCCTACATCGCCATCGGCGGTTATGTCAGGGCCAGATCGAACAGCAGCCTGATCACTGTCACCGGCTCGGCCAAGCAGCAGATCAAGTCGGACCTGATCGTCTGGAACGGCGCTTTTTCCGTCCAGGCGCCCCAGTTGGGGGACGCCTACGCCTATCTGCAGGCGGCTCAGAAGAAGGTGCAATCCTACCTGAGAGCAAAGGGGATCGCCGACAGCGACATGGTCTTCTCGGCGATCAGCACCACGGCCAACCATGTGATGATCTCGGACGAGAAGGGCATGCGGGAGACCAGTCAGATCGAGAGCTACATGCTGAGCCAGAGTGTGGAGATCCGCTCCGGCGATGTCGACAAGATCACCGGCATCTCCCGTAGCGCCACCGAACTGATCAACCAGGGCGTACAGTTCCAGTCCAACCCGCCCCAGTACTTCTACACCAAGCTGGCCGATCTCAAGATCCAGATGCTCTCCCTGGCCACCAAGGATGCCCGTGCCCGGGCCGACCAGATCGCTACCAACGCCGGCAGCAGGCTCGGGCGGTTGCGTACCGCCAAGATGGGCGTGTTCCAGATCACACCGCTCTACTCCAACGATATCTCCGATTACGGCATCAACGATACCAGTTCCATCGACAAGGAGATCACGGCGGTAATGAACTGCCAGTTCGAGATCCGGTAGCCTGTCAAAACCCAAACCCCCTATAGAATGCCTGGCGGGGAAGATCCGCCGGGCATTGTTTTGGGGCGTCAGAGTATGCCGAAGGCGAATCTGATCAATATCAGGCAGGCGATCCCGCATAACACGGTGAGGAAGATGTTCTTGAACTTGGCCGCCACGATCAGGGTCGGGATGGCCGCCAGCAGGTAGGTGTTATCTGGCCGCAGGGCGAACCGCCCGTTCTGCAGCAGGATGCTCGGCGCCAGCAGGGCGGAGAGCACGGCGACCGGGACAAACTGCAGCCAGCGCCGGAAGCCCTCGGGGATCTCCATCCGGGAGAGCACCAGCATGGGGATCAGCCGCGGCAGGTAGGTGACGGCCAGCATCCCGGTTACGATCCAGAAGAAGGCTTGCATTTGCTCAGCTCCATTCCCAGCGTGGCGGCGATCAGCGTCGCCAGGATCACGTTCCAGCTTCCCTTGAGGAAGAGGCTGAATACCAGCGATAGGGCGCCGGCTATAATGGCAGTGGCCAATATTTGCCTTGACCTGATCTGGGGGATCAGCAGGGCGATGAACATCGCCGGCAGGGCGAAATCTAGTCCCAGCGCCTGGATGCCGCTCAGGCATCCGCCGAGCAGTCCGCCCAGCAGGGACCCGGCATTCCAGGCCAGATAGGGCGCTAACTGCAGCCCGAAGATGAAGGCAGGAGTCTTCACCCCCCGGGCCAGCACCGTCGACTCCACCGAAAAGGCCTCATCGGTGAGTCCGAAGGCCAGGACAAACAGGCGGCTGATGCCCACCTTCTGCAGATAGGGCGCCACCGATGCGCTGTAAAGCAGATGTCTCAGGTTGACCAGGCCGATGGTGGCGATGATGGCGGCGGGGTTGGTTCCCGCGGCGATCATGCTGACGGCGATGAACTGGGAGGCTCCGGCATAGACGAACAGGGACAGGGATACCGTCTGGAACAGGCTGAAACCGGCTTGCCGGGCCAGGATCCCGTAGGCGATGCCGATCGGCAGATAGCCTACTACCACTGGCGTGGAGGCGATAACGCCCTGCCAGAAATCGGTGAGCCGGCGCTGCCATACGCCGGCTTTTTTGCTGCTTTGCGCCTGCTCCGGATCGATCCGGAGGCCATCTTTCCGTACAGGTGTTGCACAGTCGTTCGTTTGGGTCCACCTTCTTTGACCGGCCCGATTTGCTCATGCCATACGTTCACACCGTCTCCGCCTAATCCGGCGCCCAGTTCTTCGCCTGTTCGTGCAGATCCCGGTTCCCGGCGTGCCGGTGAAGCCTGTCAAAAATTATAGATGATCTCGCTTGATTTGGAAACATATCTACGATCCCCTCTGCTCCATGACGGGTCTGGCTCTTGCGGCCAGCCCCGGTGATCTTGCATGCAAACCTTTATTTTTAAAGAAGGAAATGGCAGGCGGCCATGGAAATGGTTAAATGACAAAATGATTTGCAGGCGCAACAGGAAATATGCCGCCGGATGTTTTCGGATATCCCGGCAGTAAGAACGTGATCAGCTTGAGGAGAGGGGTAACTATGAACAGGCTTTTTAAAATGTGCCTTATTGCTTTTGTCGGTCTGTTGCTGATGGCCGGTATGGCCTCGGCAGCACCGGATATCGGGCTGGCGGTCAACGGAAAGGCGTATGCTCCGGCGACCGCGCCGGTGCTGGTCGATGGCACAGCGCTGCTGCCGCTGCCGGTGATTGCCGATATTTTGGCGGCAGATGTCAACACCGGCAGTGCCGCCGGGGAACAACAGACAGTCACTCTGGCGCTGAACGGGCAGACGATCGCGATCCAACCGGGGCAGGTCGAGGCCGTGGCTAATGGCAGCAAAGTCACGTTGCCGGTTGCCCCGCAGACGACAACCGACGGCATTGTGCTGGCGCCGCTGCGGGTGGTGTGCGAGGCCCTCGGTGCCAAGGTGGACTGGAACAATGCCACCCGGACGATCGACATCACCGTGCCTCCGGGCGAGCAGGCGGTCGCCGCTCTTGCCAAACAGGCTGTACAGGATCTGGCGGGCAAGAACTACGCAGCGGTCGTCAAGAACTTTGATCGGGACATGACCGCCGCCTGTCCGCAGGACAAGCTGCAGAGCACCTGGGAGACGGTGCAGCAGCAGGCGGGCGCCTACCAGAGCATCGCGAGCGTGCGCTCCGGGGTCTACCAGCAGTACGTCATCGTCTACGTCACCTGCCAGTTCGAGCAGGCGGCCCTTGATGTGAGGCTGGTCTTCAATCCCCTGCAGCAGATCAGCGGACTTTCCTTCGCCAACGCCCAGTGGGCCTACCAGGCGCCTGCTTATGTCAACCCCGCTCTCTTCACCGAAACCGCCGTGACGGTCGGCAGCGGCGAGTGGGCCTTGCCCGGCACCCTGACCGTGCCGGTAGGCCAGGGACCCTTCCCGGCGGTGGTGCTGGTGCAGGGCTCCGGTCCCAGCGACCGCGATGAGAGCATCGGTCCCAACAAACCCTTCCGTGACCTGGCCTGGGGCCTGGCCTCCCGGGGGATCGCCGTGCTGCGCTACGATAAGCGCACCATGGTGTATCAAACCCAGATGGCCGCTATCTTGGGCCAGCTCACCGTCAAGGAAGAGACCGTCGACGATGCCCTGGCCGCGGTGGCGCTGCTGCGCCAGACGAAAGGGATCGACACCTCGCGTATCTTCGTGCTGGGCCACAGCCTGGGCGGGTACCTGGCGCCCAGGATCGGACTCGGCGACCCGGGGATTGCCGGGCTGATCGTCATGGCCGGCCCCACCAGGCCGCTGGAGGACCTGGTACTGGATCAGGAAACCTACCTGGCATCCCTCGGTCAGATCGACCAGGCGCAACTGGCGGCGGTCAAGCAGCAGGTGACCCGGGTGAAGGCCCTGCAGCCGGATGACGCCGCGAAGACGCCTCCGGTAACCCTGCTTGGCCTTACGGCGACCTACTGGCTGGACCTGAAAGGCTACAACCCGCCTGCGGTGGCCGCCAAACTGGCGCAGCCGATGCTGTTCCTGCAGGGGGCGAGGGATTATCAGGTCTTGCCGCAGGATGACTTCCAGGGCTGGAAGAGCGGCCTGGCTCAGAAATCGAACGCTGCTTACAAACTATATGAGGACCTCAATCACCTGTTCATGACCGGCCAGGGCAAGAGCACGCCGTCAGAGTACGGGACCCCCGGCCATGTGGCCGGCAGCGTCGTCTCCGACATCGCCGCCTGGGTCGGGCAACACTAACCAGTATTCCCTACATTGCACTCTTGTGCGAGTATCTGGCTGTGCCTGTAGCCGATCAAAAGCAACAGTAGGGGGGCACGCGCCCCCCTCAAATCCATCAACTGTGGGTTGTCTTGATAGTATTTAAATGAGCATTGATTGACCCGTTTTCTCATTCAGAGTGTGAATTTGAAAGATGTCCGGCGATATTGCCCGGTTCAGCGTGATATTGCCGAGGACAAAGCTGCGCTGGAGTGAGCCGTTGCTGTAGGTATCGCTTCTCAGAATAATGCCGGTCTGGGTGTCGATCCAATAAAGCTGGCGGCCTCCGGGTTGTGGGGCACCGTTGGCAATAGCATGCACCCTGATCTTGCAAGCCGTCCTGCCACCGATCTGATCAGCGCCCAGGATGGTCACATTGTTCTGGTCAAAAACCTTGTTCAGTACCAGCATTTCAGGATGGATTGCCAGATCAATGTCGCCCCAGCCTGGTAGCTGCGTTATTGTCTCATTGGTGTGGCCGGCCGGGCCGGGTGATTCCGGCCCGGCCGGATCTCCTGCTTGGGGATTGTCATAATAGGCGAGAGTTCTGCCTCCTTTGCGGACAACCTCCATACTACACTTCGGCTGGTGTTGAAAGCCTGTATGTTTGACAATTCGGATCATGGCAACCGGCTCCCGGACTATCCAGACAGAGGCCATGGTGACCAGCGGCT
>JAHFCR010000021.1 GCA_023249405.1 Peptococcaceae bacterium
CAGATGATATGGTCATTATAATCGTCAATCCCTGGACAGGCAATTACATCAGATTTTGGATCATATAGGGCGGCTCAAACAAGAAAGTCCCACAATGCTTGGGTTGATCTCCTGTGCTTTGTTAAAGAAAATTTCGGTAGAAACATCAATTCCTAGATCAATCACTTCAAAACCAGATGCGGTCCACATCATTTTAACCATGTTTTTTCCAATTGTATGAATGTCCCCCTTTACTGAACCAAGAATAATTTTATGTTCCATGGGGACATATTCCTGATTACTCGCTAGCACCGGGTTAAGTATACCAACCGCCATTCCCATTAAATCTCCAGACATAACTAATTCAGGTAGATATACCTCTCCCTTACAGAACCTTTCTCCTATTCCCTCCAATATTTTTGATAAGTGACTTAAAATAGATATAGCTTCAATTTCCTGCTCCAACGCTAGACGAATTTTCTCTTCGAGAAGCTCCGTGTCGTAATCGCAAAAAGCATCCGCAATCTCCATAAATATTTGTTCTTTGGTGGCCATTATTATGCCTCCTTTTAGTAAGTTTGTTTATTAATAGCTGGGTCTGCCACACCCGCCACGAACTTGGGGTTTCCATACCAAATAGCGGGAAAACGTGCAGATCGGCTCCTGTCAGTCATGACTGACAGGAGCCGATCTGCACGTTTTTTCTACGGTTACTTACTTGCCTACGAAAAGGCTGCTGACATCTTCTTTGTCAGCAGCTTGGTGGTTGGGAAGAAATTCTTCCCAACCACTTTACTGTTTTGTTGCCCAGGTACCTCCATTGTCAAGATTGACCAGTTTTTTGAGCCAGTCGATCTTGTAGGTCATCTGACCGATGATCTTCTGGTACCGGGCTTCCTTTTCAATCAAGCTCCTTTTGTAGCTTCCGCCAATACATCCCGGGATACTCTCACAGTCCGAATCAAGATAACGACAATTTAGATCCCAAGAAGCTTCTTGCACAAATCACTTGCCGATGCAGCCTCGGGGGCAAATCCATCAGCGCCTATTTCATCCGCAAATTCCTTAGACAAAGGAGCGCCACCAACAATAACTTTAATTTTATCCCTTAGCCCCTCCTCCTTTAATACCTCTATCGTATCTTTCATTTGAAGCATTGTCGTGGTGAGCAGGGCAGACATGCCCAAAACATCTGCCCGTGTTTCTTTTATTTTTGCCGCAAATACCTCAGCTGGTACATTAACACCCAAATTGATTACTTTAAATCTAGCGCTTTCAAGCATCATTGCAACCAGATTTTTGCCGATATCATGCAGATCGCCTTTTACAGTTCCTATTAGAACTGTTCCACAAGTTGGTATATCCTCTTCGGCAATCAGTGGTTTGAGGAGTTCAATCCCACTAGCCATTGCTTTTGCTGACATTAATACTTCCGGAACAAACATTTCCCCATTCTTAAATCGGCTACCTACCACACTCATACCAGCGATCAAACCAGAAACAATAATATCCAACGGATTTGCCCCTGAATCAACCAAAGCCTTAATTTGATCTTTTACTTCTGCTTCTTTTCCAAAGATTACGCTTTCTGAAAGACTAGTAAAAACCTCCATAGCTTTTTCTCCTTTATATTTTAAATATTAGTGAAACTCTAACACGAATGAGCTTGTCTGACACTCTTTAGGATTATAGCCCAGCAGCCTCGCCTCATTTTCCAGAAGTACGTGAGGATATGGCACAGCAAATTGCCTACTCGACATAGGGCATTTAGAAGTTAAAGGGTTGATTAGTGTCTAGCATTCCTTTGCAGGCTTTCTTCTGCAGCTTTTTTTATATCAGACAATTCTTTGACCAATTCTTCAGATAGTTCAACCTCTTTATATTTTGTTTTAATTGATCTGTAGAGATCTTTCGCCCGGCCTACCATATCCTTGCGACCATTTTCCAGCCATGTCAACCTGGGCGTATAGGTAAATGTCTTGGCGCGATAGATCTCCCTAAAATGCCGAAAAGAATGTTCAAGGGTAATAAAGCTCTCAGTTTCTCCATCTAAGTTAAGTATCTCATTATAAGCCAGAGATTCGTCATCAATAGCATAGCTCTTTTTCATGACCTTCAGCATTCCCAATACATCATTATCAATAATTAACTGTACGGGGGCGATAGTCCTCCCTGTTTCTAGTTGCCCCAAATCACCTAAAATCGTACACCCGCATAAGACATCACCGTAAGCAGTAATCGCTTGATTGAAAATGCTTTCTTCTCCAACCGTATAAGCATCAGAACCACCACCAAAAAGATGCACTGGAATCTGGTATCCATCCTGTATAACCTGGGTGATCAGCATTCGACCCCAATTGACTTCCACTGTCGATTGGAGCGTATACATGCTGATCATATCCATAGCAAAGTGTTCGGGGCATGCGATACAAGGAGTGCCAGGCTCAACACATTGGGCCATATAAATCATGGCTAAACATTCTGCTGTCATCATTAAGACTGATCCGGGTTGGGTAATAGGTGCGTTGGCTCCAGATGTAGGCAATGTGCAGCAATGAATGGGTACACCATACACAGCACTTTGATAAATCGCCTCAGAATCCATATATTTAAGAAATAGGGGGTTCATCGAGCAGGAAATCATGCTGACAATGGGACGACGGCGCAATTCATCGCGCCCGCCAACTCGCGCTGCAGACATTTCCAAAAGCCATTTAACGTTTTCTCCTTCATAAGGCTGCAGCCACCCATGCTTTGTGGTATTTTTAAATACTGTGTACATTGAATTAATATCAATTGCCTCGGCAGGAAAATCTTTTGCTTTTAGTGTTAACAGCGAATAGAAATCCATATGCTCTAGATTATGGGTCAGCCTCGTCCACTCGGCTAAATCCTCCAGGCCGACTTCACGGTATTCGTCATCTTCTGTGAAGGTATACATTGAGCCCGTTACCGGTCTGCTATAAAAGAGGCTTTCCGGATGAGGAATTTTCAGGTCGTATTTTGGATCGATACCTGCTAATAAGAATTCTTTAGGCGCCGCTTTAAGGCATTCTTCCTGTAGTTTTTTAGGGAACAAGATATTCCCGGTAGTACTGGAAATCTGAGCCCCAGCTTTTTTACAGCATTCTACTAACTTAGGATGGTCAACTTTCATGCCTCTTTTTTCCAAAAGTTCTGCTGCTTTTCGCTTAATTAACTCAACTTCATCTTCAGACGCAACTTTAAGCAATAAATCTAAAGCCATTTGATTAACCCCTCCAGGTTTTTAATTGAAAACGTGCTGTAAAACTCGTTGATACCGCTTAGAGCAAAATACTCTGACCACCCCCCCCTCACTTACCCAATCTAATTCTTTTACTTTTAGTAACTTTACGAAATCTTTTGTGGTTAGCGTTGGTATTCTGCTGTACATATTAACGTTTTTTCATATACTGCCTGGCCTTCGAGAGACAGATCATAATTGTTGTTAATGATCGAGCTATACTCCATTCGGGGCAATACTTTTCCTCGAATTCTACTACCATTCCGGGCGACCGACTGCCGTCACTTCTATCCGCGATTCCACATAAATATTATTTTCCTTATTAGCATTTGATGCAAAAACATCTTCGTGATTGATCACCATTTCATAATCTTTGGCGCCAGATTTCTCTGCGGCGAGAGCCGCATGCTTCTTGGCCTCACACAAAGCATATTCTAGCGCCCTATCAAACAGTTCGAAGTATTTCCGTTCCCAGGGAGCATGTATCAGGTATCCGCAGCCATCCTCTCCAGGTTTAATCAATACTTTAATGGTTTCCATAATTTTTCCGGTAGCTGCTCCTACAGCATTGGCAACTTCCGCATACTCGGGAATCACAAGCGATGCATGGATTTTTTGTGCCATTTTAGGAAGCCATGCCCTTGCAGGAGCTCCGATACCAACAATCGGCATTTTAACTTTAAAGGAACTGTCATATAAGTAATCTGCTTTTGGGGACAAGGCTTTATTAATAAAATACATTGCAGCCTCATTATTCTTCAGCCAGATATTTTGACCTTCACAAGCCGATAAGCTTTGCAAACAGGTCAGGCAAAGATCATTGACAATCGCTTCAGATGCCATCTCGATAAATTTCTCTCTAGTAACAGCAAGTCTGCTAGCGAGAATATCTACGCCGATATTCGAAGCATCCCTGTTCCATTGTACATAGGTGCCTTTGGCGTGGAGAATATCTGTAGGGGTCACCGATATTCTGGAAATTATTCCTAAGTTAACCATGCGTTGGAGGTCAAGCAGATTAGGGTCAATTTCAATCCTTTGCGCAAGGCTAAAAAGGCTTCTGGGGCCATTTCTCAGAATATCAATGGCCTCTTCTTCGTATTTAGTCATATTATCTACAGTAGGCTTTTTTAGGAGCATAAAGCAGTCGCTAGCTTGGGCAAACAATAAATCATAGTCTTTTTTGCAACTAGTCTTTAGCTCTTCCATAAGGTAAGGGTATCGATAGGCAACAACGCAAAGAGGCCATACTCTCTGAGGACCGGCGACTATTCGCCGGTCTTTTGTTAGCTGAATATAACTGTCCCCACCAAGCCCATAAGTAAATATTTCTGCCGCCCGGATTCTGGTCAGCCATTCACCGACCACTGCCCCTTCTTGATTGATTCTGGGAACCCCATTTTTCAAGACGGCAATATCGGTGGTTGTGCCTCCCATATCAAGTACCAAAGCCTCGGAATTCTGTGTTAAAAAGGCTGCTCCAATAATACTTGCCGCTGGGCCGGAGAGTATCGTCTCAATCGGCTTTTCCCGGGCGAGACGTTCACTCATCAAACATCCGTCGCCTTTGACAGTCATGACATAAGCTTTAATTTCTTTCTCTTCCAGAACTTTTTTGACTGATTCAATCAACTCGGTAATAATCGGAATTAACCTGGCATTTAATACAGCTGTTACAGTCCGTTCGTGAAAACCTAATGATGTCGTCAGCTGATGTGCGCATACCACAGGGAGGTTAGAAAGCTCACGCACCATCTCGCTGACAATAATTTCGTGTTCCGGATTGCGCACACTTAAATAACTTGAAATGGCTATAGCGTCGACCTTGCCCATCATTTTTTTAATTGCTTGCCTTGTTAATTCCAGGTCAAGGTCTGCTTGTGGTCTCCCCTTAATATTGTGCCCACCGGGAAGTACAGAATAATGATTAACCGGGAACTGACCTGTAGGTTCATGGCCAATCAATAGCAGTCCTACTTCACAGCCACGGCCTTCCACGATAGCATTGGTGGCCAAAGTAGTCGAAAGAGAAACTACATTAACATTCTTCACATCTGTAAAATCCAGATTATCTATGCAATCACGAATGCCTACCGTTAGATCTTCTCTCGTAGTTAAGGCCTTTGCCATCTTAATTATTTCTTTGCTCTTAAGATCGACCACTACCGCATCGGTGTAGGTACCTCCCGTATCTATTCCCAGCACTAGCGACATTGCCCTTCCACCTCATATTCTGGTGAGATTACATACTGTTGATTAGCAAATAAGGAAGGAAACAATTTTACATTCATGTTGGGGCTACCAACGCCAGTGTTCCTGTTCAATATGTTCTCCGCCACCGGCAGATTGTGCTTGGAATCAGTGGTCACCTTGAGCTTGCGTTTTTGAATAGCCCGAATATCGGCTTCCCGCATCAGTCGTTCGATTCTTTTCTACCGCAATGTACACCCTGCTTGGAGAGTTTCCAGCGAATGCGGGGACTGCCATAGGTCTTGCGGCTCTCTTTGTAAATCTTCACGATCTTGATAATTTCATCCTGTTCCTGGCGCCGGCTGACGGGATGAATCAGCCAGCGGTAATATGCCGTCCGGGAGACCTTTAATACCCGGCACATCTTCCCGACACGGAACTCATCCGTGTGTTCCCGGAGGAACGATAGGTCATTTCGGTGTTCTTGAGAAGATGGCCATGGCTTTTTTTAAAATGTCCCGCTCCTCCCGGATGTCAACCAGCTCTTTTTTGAGGCGCCGTTTCTCCTCTTCGAGATCGGTGCCATGCATCCGTTTCCCCAGGCCAGGAAATGCGCGATCGCCATAACTCGCCTGTTCTTTCCTCCATCTGCTGAGCATGTTGCTGTCGATTCCCAGGTCCTGGGCCACTTGACTGATTGCCTTTCCGCTGTTGTAGGTAAGTTTTACGGCATTGCGCTTGAACTCTTCATCATAATGACGTCTCGACTCTCCCATTGGACACAGCGCATCCCTGAATCAATTATAGTCTTAACTCTGTGTCCTACAAATCGGGGGAGGGCCACGACCCCTGCTAGCGACAGGGGCCGGCCTGCATGTCTTATTTCTACAGTTTCTTATTTGTCACAGTTAACCACCTGACGGGCAAAGATCAGATAAATAGCACCGGCAACAATAAAGCCTACAAGATTGGAGAGATCACCGAGATTCGGATGGGCGGCAGCAAACGGTCCCGTGTAAAGACTCTGATTCCAGAAGGGTATTGAAACCACAATACCAATCAGCCAAGCCCAGAAACCTACGTAAAACTTATTACGGCTGCCATAGAAGGGCGACAGTCCATACTGACCGCGGTGAACGATAAGATAGTCCCACACGACCACAGACACCCAGGGAACAATCCAGTAGGCCATGACCAGAAGAAAACTCGCAAATCTGCTGTAGTAGCCGCTATTTCCGGCAAAGGCAAGGGCTCCCCCCAGGATGCCCATCGCCAGGGCGGCGGCCCATCTATATGGAAAGATCCTCCTGATAGCCGCGACATCGATCGCCATGATGGAAAGAGCGCTGCTGTAAATGGAGGGCACGTTAGCCGTAACAGTACCCAGCACCACGGCTAACATGGCAAAAATCGCCAGAGTGTACGGTAGCAGGTTGGTAACCAGGTCAGTGGGCACGTTAATGGAGTGGATTGTGGCCAGAGCAGCTCCAAGCATCTCAACCCACACGATTGAAATAAAGTTAGATAGAAAAATATTCCAGAACACGCTGCTCGAAGAGGTCTCCTTCGGCAGGTACCGGGTGTAGTCGGATGAATAGGTAATCCAGCCCATGATATAGGAAAAGGCAGTACCAATACCCAGGATCATGCCACCCAGTAAAGTACTCCAGTACGGGGCATGGGTGTTTGCCGGAAAAGCAACATTGAAATGCAGTAGGGCAAAGTAGGTAACCATGATGAACACAACCGTCAGGATGACAGAGCATACTTTCTGTAAAGCATGCATCATGTTGTAACCGTAGACGGCAAAGATGATACAGATTATGGTCATAATGATAATACTCAAGGCTAATCCCAAGTGGAAGAGCCAATCCAGAGCGAATGCCCCCAGCACAGTGTTAACACCGAACCATCCCACACCGCAGATCCAGTTCATAGCGGCAGGAAAATAGTTGCCGACAAGGCCGAATGCCCGGCGAGATTGAATCAGTTGCGGAATCCCCAACTTGGGTCCGAAGGTGGACAAAATGGCCATTAGCGCTACTCCCAAGGCAGTACCGATCACTATTGCCACAGTCGACTGCTTGAAGCTCAACCCAAAAAGGGAGACCAGTAAGGCGCCCATCGT
Organism: Peptococcaceae bacterium; assembly: GCA_023249405.1. Classification (GTDB taxonomy): domain Bacteria; phylum Bacillota; class DSM-12270; order Thermacetogeniales; family Thermacetogeniaceae; genus Palsa-1188. The sequence continues at coordinate 7,563 of JAHFCR010000021.1, forward strand.
CAAATTGGCGAATACCACGTTGGCTGCGAACCAGAAGGTAAAACCATCGAACGGGTGGCCATGCCGCTCAGCGTCTTTGACGGGCTCGATACCGTGTGGTTCCACAGCCAATATCTGATCAATATACAGATCTTCCTTCAGACATTCGGTATTCATCTTTCCGTCCATTTTTCTCCTCCTTCATTTTGTTGGCGAACTATAGAGCCAGAGGCTTTGGTTCCTTAACAACCGCATAGCCCAAGTTTCGATTTGAATGCGTAAAAAGCTTGCCACATCAAGGATCTTCAATTTTATTTGGTCACTACAACCTTGAACCGGCCAGTCGATGCGTCCTTTTAAGGGGATTTTTCACGCCGAGCAAACGGTAAATTTCCTGGTGCTCCTGCTCCGGCTTCTTGCGGATGCCAACATCAACAAGATCGCATATTTATACTGGGCCTGTTAGGCGCCTCCCTTCTCACCCTCGCTTATCTCACCGCTGATTCATCTCCTTGATGCAGAAACGGGAATCCCGGTTATACTTTTTATTGCTGCTTTTTGCACAGCCTTGACAATGCTTTCATATCCTGCGCACCTGCAAAATTTTCCCAACAAACCTGTCCTAATCTCTTCTTCTGTTGGATTCTTGTTTTCTTTTAAAAGCGCATGCGCTGACATCAAGAACCCGGGTGTACAATAGCCGCACTGCACAGCTCCCTCTTCGATAAAGCTGTCCTGAAGAGCCGACAGCATGCCGTCTACGGACAACCCCTCAACAGTCTGTATTCTTTACCATCAGCCCAGGCAGCCAGATATAAACATGAATTTACTGCCTCGCCATCAACGACTACCGTACACGCCCCGCATTCTCCAACTCCGCATCCTTTCTTGGCGCCTGTTAGATTCATTCGATCTCTTATTAATTCTAATAAAGATTCCTGTACGTTTATTTCTATAGCCCAAGTTTCGGCTTATCAGCCGAAACTTGGGCTGGGACTAATTGAACATATTTTAGCTAAATCTTGCTATTAAAAGTATCATTTAGCAGATATTCGGCATGATATGAGGCTTTGACCTTCGTGATTTGCATTATTTGGAGACACCGAACTGCCATTATATGGTAGGGTCGGATACTGGCGTGGTAGTAGTACAGACCTTGTGAGGCCAAGCCGTTTCTCCCCTTTCGGGCGAGTGTCCCCCTCAAGCGGGTCATCTGCCCCGTTTCCAGCATCCGCCACATCAAACCGGACGTGCGGTTTTCCCGCATCCGGCTTACCTGCTAGCTTCACATCAAGGTTTATGAGACCTATCGGCCTGGTCGTGCTTTCGAGATTTCAACAGTACCGTATCCGGAAATCGTTATAGAGCTTCAGGTACTTGTAGATGAATTCCCTACTCCACCATGCCCAGCCGAAACCTGCTTTTTGCCTTGCCCGTTGCAGATGTCGTCGCACCTTTAGCTCCGCCCATCGCCTTATGTAGCTGAAGCGCTTGGCGGAGTTGCCGACCCGGAAGTAGTTGACCCAGCCGCGGAGGATGGGGTTAATCAGAAATATCACCGTCCCGATAGGCTGAGATTTGTAGCGCCGGAAGATATCCTTGAGTTTTTGCAGCAGTTTGGAGCGAGATTTGAGCTTGGGCGTTCTTATCGCAATCCATTTGCCCTTGCGGCTGCGCCCCAACCGAAAATCAAAGCCCACGAATCCGAAGCTTTCCTTCTTCCACAGGTCTACAATCCGACTTTTCTGCTCGTTCACCCGGACGCCCAGCTTCCCGAATTCCTCAAGGAGTCTCTTGTGAGCCATTTCCACCAGCCACTGCCGCTTCGGATGACCGTCCACCAACACCACCAGGTCGTCGGCAAAGCGAGCATATTCGATATGCCATGCCTCGTCCGTCCTTGGTGACCGTTTTGGCCTTCTCCAGCATCCTGTCAACTTCATTTAGGTAGAGATTCGCAAGCAACGGCGATAGTGGTGCCCCCTGCGGCACACCGCGTTTGCCGCCAGCCTTGAGAATCAGTTTAAGCAGATGCATCACCTCGGGGTCGTTCACCCTGGCTGCGACTTTCTGCAACAGGATGTCGTGACGGATGTTATCAAAGTACGCTTCGAGATCAACGTCGATAACTGTTGTTTTCCCGCAGTATGCAGATCCACCGACTCTCTTGGCGGCGTCTTGGGCTTTTCGCCCGGGGCGGTACCCAAATGACCCCTCTTGGAAATCCGCTTCGAAGATGGGTTCCAGAATGATCTTGAGGGCACCCTGGACAACTCTGTCCCGAATAGTGGGAATGCCCAGGGTGCGGAATTTTCCCCCGCCCTTTGGTGTCTCCTTTTTCCGGTTCGGGGCGGGTTGATACGTTTCGGAGACCAGTTCGTTCCGTATCTGCTCCAGATACTCCTGCACTCCACTCTCTTCGATGGCTTCAAAGGTGACCCCGTCGATGCCCGGAGCTCCATTGTTCTTGCTGGCCATCAGATAAGCTTCAAGCAAGGTATCCAGTTTGCATACATGGACGTACAACCCCCAGAAACGCCAGGTCTTATCCGCCTTCGCCTTGATGTAAATCCTCTCCCGCAGGTCATGCAGGCTGATAGGCGTGTTTGTCATTCCGCCTCTGCCTCCCTTATTGATTGAGGAATGCTAAAACAGCAGGGCTCCTTCCCTCTGCGTGCATTACCGCGACTCATCGGTACTACGAACCCATCCGCCACCCTCTCACCTTTCCGCCCACTTCCCGGGTGCTCCGGTTATAGGGCTTACCTTGCTCCGGGAATTTCTTCCCGGGGTGAGGAGGGCTTCTCCAGTTGCTTAGCGAGTCCTTGCTGCCATGCCGTCGCTACCACCCCGCCAGAGCGGAACTGCCGTATCAGCCACTTTCGGCAGTTCGTGCTGCTTTCGTCTGATTAAGGGAGACTCGGCCTCCGGAGTTAGTGTTTGTCGAGGCCACCTATGCGTTCACTTTCGTTACGGCCTGGCAACTCGCGATCACTCTAGCAGTGACCCTGTCGATAGACTCCAGCACACTCAGTTTCCCAAGAGCACTGCTATCCGAGCTACGGGGCTTTGGCTATTACCCCGGCAGGACTAACTCCTGCTGAACTCGCCAGCCTTCGCTGGACATACCTTAACCGAACACCGATGTGCGGATCTTGAGTTCGGCCATATGCCCTGCGACAGGGAGGTCTTAACAGAACATCTATACAGTCTTCACCTGGTTTCTATTTCGTAATCATTCTTGAATTGCCTATTTTAAACCTTTGACCATCATTACAATAAAGAACAGTTTATTTCTTATATTCCCCTTGGATTTTGTGAAAATGTACAGAAGATTTATTATACTGCTCACATAAGGCGGGCTATCTCAAAGTGTATGCCCTGCGCGAACCAGACGTCGTCATGCAATCAACAGAGCCCTCAGCCCGCAGTGGATTGAATCCCCTCCTGACTGATAAAAACTAAGCCCGCTACCTGAGAGGTGGCGGGCATAAGTTGAATGAGAGCCCAATAGTCGCCTAAAAAAGTTTCTTAATATTGACCATAGTTCCTTAAAAACCGTAGGTATTATGCCAAATAAGCAGTTATTCTCCGTTTATGTAGTATTATGTAAACTCTACCATATACAAACATGTAAACAAGACTCTTTTACTGCCAGCGTTGGATACCCCGATTACCCTATTCGCCGTGCTCCCACCAGCGAAGTACCCCGGGGATTTGCCAGTCCCGAGAACGAATTCTATGCTGTCACTCTTCGATATTGATTAATGGCAAGATCTATAAAGATATCTCCATGTTCAGGCGGTCATTAGCACATTTCAAGCTCACCCTGCATAATTTTTCGATATTGGCAATCCTGTATCTCACAGCATTGGAATGTAAATACATTTTTTTGGCAGTATCCCGATAACTAGCCGGGACGGCGGTGCTCCCCTGTTCTTTGACGTCTACCAGGGGAACGTGTCCGACCCGGTGGAGTTCGACCATTTTATCCGTGACCTGGTCGAGCGGTTCAACGATATCTTTACGTCTTGCGATGATCTGACCATCGTCTGCGATAAGGGCAACAACTCTAAAGATAATCTGAAACTTTTAGGGGCCACCCCCTTTCACTTCGTGGCATCCCTGGCGCCGTCTCATCTGAAGCAGGTCCTGGAGATACCGCTTGAAGAGTACCAGACTTGCAAGAATAAGCGCCTGGATGGAGAAAAGTACTGCATCACCAGAGCCGATGTCTACGGAATTGAGCGGACAGTGGTGCTGGTCTATAACCCCGCCCTGTTCGAGGGACAGCTCCAGGGCATCATGAACAATCTGAATAAGACCCTGAAAGTGCTCATGATGCTTAAAGAAAAGCTCGCCGCCTGGAAGGGCGAGAAACGGAAGGGCCGGAAACCGACCGCCGCTTCGGTGGAGAAACAGGAAAAAAGGATCCTCTGCCGGGAGTACATGAAGACGCTGATCAATTACACAGTGCAGGAAGTCGGTGGTTGGTGGGTCGATCTGCAATACGGTGTCGACCAGCAGGCTTTTGATAAACTGAAAGCGACGTCTCTGGGCAAGACGATCCTGTTCTCCGACCGGGAAGACTGGGATGCTGAGCAGTACATCCTCACCTACCGCGACCAGTACGGGATCGAACACGATTTCCGGCAGATGAAAGACCCTTCCTGGGTCAGTTGGGACCCTCTCCTGCACTGGACGGATCAGAAAATCAGGGTGCACGCCTTTTACTGCTTCACGGCGCTTCTGATCTCGTCACTGCTGAAAAGGGATCTTCAGGCGAGAAAGATTTCCATATCCCTGCCCAGGGCGTTTGAAAAGTTGTCAAAGATCCAGGAAGTGACGATCACGTATCCCTCGTCCAAGCGGGCCAAAGAACCGAACCAGGTGGCGATGCTCTCGGAAATGGATCAGGAACAAACAATGCTCTATGATGCCTTGGGTCTTGATGATTATGCAGTTGGTACTACGTTTTAAGACCTGAAAGCCTTGATATTAAAGGATTGCAAAAAGTGAGAAATAATAATTCGTAAAGTCCCGGTAGACAGCATCCCCGGCATTGACAAGGTGGCAGCGGCCACCAGGCGCACCATCCTTTAAAATGCCATTTTAGTCGCGCCTTGTTAAAGAATTCCTTCTTGGTTTAGAAATATTTTTGAGATAATTTTTTAAGCGATTAAATTTTGCTTAGCACGGAAGCCGGGCATGTACGTTCCTTAAACAGTTGCTGCATGCCAGCATATATATCTTCCGCAGTTGCTGGCAATTGTCTGATCCTGACTCCCACCGCATCATAGATGGCATTGATAACAGCCGGCGTCATGGCAGCGCTCAAGGACTCGGCAATGCCCTTGGCGCCGAAAGGGCCGGTCGCTTCCAGTTCCTCCACCGGCGTCACGGTGATGTCGGGGCAGTCAAGCGCTGTCGGGATCAGGTAGGTGGCATAATTGTCGGTCAGCATGTGGCCATCCTTGATGATGCCTTTTTCCATGACCGCATATCCCATGCCCATGACCGTTCCTCCTTCGGCCTGGCCCTCCAGCCCCTGAATATTGATGATTTTGCCGGCATCGGGGATGCAGACGGTCTCTACGACATCCACGGCACCCGTCCTGATGTCCACCTCCACCACGGCGATCTGAGTAGTCGATCCGAACAGGAGGCTGGGGATGCCATACAACCCCTGCACACCCTTATCTGCAACGGGCATGTCGAAGAGACTTGAGGCCCGGATGGCCGATCCCTGCTCTTCGGCCAACTGGGCCAACTCCGGAATGGACATCTTCCTGGCGCCATCATGAACCTCATGGTCACCAAAACAGACTTCATCTGGCAGCACTCTCCAGATCTTGGCCGCAAACCGCTGCAGTTGCCGCCTGATCTCTGCCGCCGCCAGCAGGATGGCATTACCAGCTGCGTACACCGTCCGCGAAGCCGCGGCGACACCCGAATCCGGAGTGCAGGAAGAATCTCCCTGGATCACCTCCACCATGCTCAAGGGGCATTGCATGGCCTGAGCCGCGATCTGGGCAAAGACGATGTGGTTGCCCTGCCCCACTTCCGGGCAACCGACCATTACCTGATAAGTTCCCCGGCTTGTTAGCACGATCTCAGCCGCACTGTAATCGGGGAGCCCCCGGCCCAACCCGACTCCCTTGATGCAGGTGGCAATACCGACACCCCGCTTGAGCCAGGGCTTGGCAAGATGCCGCCGGATCTGGGCACGCTCGCTCCAGAGTTTCGTGTCTCTGGCCTTCAACAGGGCCGGCACCGTACCCATGGCCATGGTCAGGGTATTGCCAAGAGGGCCGTGGTCGCCGGTCACCAGGCTGTTTTTCAGCCTGATCTCCAGCGGATCCCACCCCTGATCGGCAGCGATGATCTCCATCTGGCTTTCCATGGCAAAATTAACCTGGGGAACTCCGAAGCCCCGCATGGCCGAACTGGGGCAATTGTTCGTATAGACACAATAGCCTGTCACATCCATATTGGGAACCCGATAGGCGCCGCAAGCGTGCCCGATGGCATTGGTCAGCACCGCTCCTCCCAGGCCGGCATAGGCCCCCGTATCCGCCACTATCGTCACCTGGTTGGCCAGCAGTATACCGGCCCGGCTCACCGCAGTCTTCATGGTGATGGACATGGCATGCCGCTTCCAGCCAGTCGTGTTAGACTCCTCCCTGGTATTGACCAACTTGACCGGTCTCCCGATCTTAACCGCCATCACAGCCAGTTGTGCCTGCACAGTCAGATCGTCCTTACCGCCAAAAGCCCCTCCGACCGGATTGGAAACGATCCGGATCCGCTCTTCGGGTATGGCCAGCACCCGGCTCAGTTGGCGCTGATCCTGGCTCGGATACTGGGAACCGCACCAGATCGTCATGTGCCCATCCCTGAAAACAGCCACGCCGCCCTCGGGCTCCAGGTAGACCGGAAACTGGATCGGGCTGTAATAGCTCTGCTCGACAATCAGGTCTGCCGATTTGAACGCCGCTTCCACGTCTCCGTTAGCGACATGAGCTTGAAGCAGCACGTTACCTCCGTCATGCACCAGAGGCGCTCCCTCTGCAAGCGCCCTGTATGGATCAAAGACGCCCGGCAATTCCCGGTAGGCGATCCGGATCTTCTCTGCGGCACGCGCCGCTATGTCCCTGGATTCGGCCAGTACACCAGCTATCGGATCGCCCTCATATCTAACCACGGTATTGCAGAAGACCGGCTGGTCGTCAACGACAATACCGTAGCCGTTGCATCCGGGAACATCCCGGTATGTCACCACGGCCAGCACGCCTGGATATTTTTCTGCCTCCGCTGTATCTAGCTCTAATATCTCTGCATGGGGCACGCCGGCGCGCACGATCACGCCCCAGACCATGTCAGAGAAACGCAGGTCGGTCATATACCGGATCTTTCCGGTAGTCTTGTCCTGGGCATCCTCTCTTCTTATCGGTTTGCCGATCCACTCGTAGCTCATGCCACACCCCTTTTCCGGCCAGGCTTAGCCCGCATTCGCGCGCATCCTGCGCTCAGAGCACGCCGGCCCTTCTGCCAACCCGAGAATAATAGAGAGATTCAGGATCGTGGCTCCTCTCCAACGGCCAAATGCGCAGCCGTAACCAGTCTAGCAGCTCCATATCGCTGGCCTGCCCCCGAAACAGTGTCTGGCAAAGGTGCACATGGCTCTGGACAAGACCTGGGATCACCGCCATGCCGGTACCGTCGATCACCCGGTCAGCAGTATTGCCGGTCTCGCCGATGGCAACTATGCGGTCACAATCGACCAGGAGATTGCCCTGAAGCACCTGGTAGTCCTCGTTCATGGTGACGATAGTCGCATTCCTAATCAATATGCTCATGCTTTCAGCGTCCCCTTGGATTTTTCGGAACGGTCCGGATCGCCCATAGACACAGGCCACGGACTCGGTATTATGCCGCCACAATTATAAATGAAAAGCCCGAATAAACGAGAACTGATCCCCAGCAACCGGGGCTCAGTTCTCGCTCCTCTCCTGGCTTGCCAATACCCGTCAATTCTTGCCATATGGCAATTGTCCCTCAATATTGTCAGCCCGCCAGTTGGTTTTGATCAGATCGGCATCGCTTATAGTCTGCCCGACGCAGTTCCGGCGAATCAGTGGACGATCACAGCCGCGACCACAGGCGGCCTGCCAACTCCCGGGACTTGGCCGTTATGGCCGCATCGTCGAGATTGAGCAAGCGTCGCCCTTTCATGAGTACCTTGCCTCCGACCATGGTAGTATCGACAAGGCCGCTACTAAACCCAAAAAGAACGTGGGCGAACCAGTTGGATGCTGTCATCGGCGTCGGCGCCTGATAATTCACCAGGATGATGTCTGCATAAGCCCCTGGCTCCAACCGGCCTAACAGGTGTGGATAAAAGCTCGACATAATCGAACTGTTGTTATCGAAGCCCATCGCCGGCAGTTCCGACCCCGCCCCGGGATCCCCCGCCATGAACTTGCGCAGCACATTGGCCACCTTCAACGATTCAAACATATCGCTTGTATAACCGTCAGTGCCGAGACCGACAAGCACACCGCTCGCAAACAGATCTCCCACCGGAGCGCAGCCCACGGCATTGCTCATATTGGATTCCGGGTTATGCACCACCATGGTGTCAGTCTCTTTCAGTATGGCGATCTCCCTCTGTGTTACCTGCACGCAGTGCGCGGCAACAGTTCGGGAGCCCAAAATACCCTGTTCCGCAAGGCGTTCCACCGCACGTTTGCCGCAACGCCTGACCGCATCCTCGGCATCCTGAAATCCCTCAGCCACATGGATATGAAAACCGCTGTGCAACTCCTGTTCTGCTTCCCTGCATGCCGCCAGCGTGCTGTCAGAAAGAGTCATTGAGGCATGAAGTCCAAAGGTGGCTGAGAGTGACCCCTCACTGTCGCGGTATTGTTTGATGGCACGCACGTTCTCTTCGATGCCTGCCCGCATCACTGCCTTGCCATCCCGATCGGATACCTCGTAGGCCAGGCAGGCGCGCACACCAGTTTCCCGAACAGCCGCAGCGATCGCATCCAGACTGCCCGCCACGGCATGGGGACTGGCATGATGATCCAACAGAGCGGTCGTGCCGCACTTGATGCTGTCGATCAGAGACACCAGAGCACTGTAATAAATGTCTTCCGGAGTCATGGACTTGTCCAACCGCCACCATAAACGTTCTAGAATTTCTACCAGATTCTTGGGTGGCGCATCCTTGAGGGCCATTCCCCGGGCAAAAGTGCTGTAAAGGTGCGTGTGGGCGTTGATCATGCCCGGCATGATCACCATGCCCCCTGCGTCCCACCATTCCGCCTCAGGATACGATCGCCGCAGATCGGCAGTGGGGCCTACGGCAACCAGGCGATCGCCGGCAATCGCCACTGCTCCGTCTGCTTGATAGGGATCATCGAGTACCAGGGTTAATAGCCGGCCGTTTCCGATCAGCAGCACGTGTCTCCTCCAGGAGCAAAACTCGTCACACTCCAGACGCCAGGCATCCGACGCTTGGATATGCATCTATTAATTGCGCACTCGATCATAAATCTTGGCTACGGCGCTGGACGCCTGTTTTGTTATTTTTTCCTCATCCACGCCGGTCAGGTGGCCATCCCGATAAACAATTTTGCCGTTGATCACCGTAACATCTACTGGACGGTAATAACCGACTGTAGCCAGGAATGAGGCCGGATCCAGCAAAGCCCCCACTAGTTCCAACTTGTTGACATCAATCATAAACAGATCCGCTGCCTGGCCCACCGAGATCGCACCGAGATCATCGCGGCCCAATACCCTGGCCCCGCCCACTGTGGCCATTTTCAGCACGTCATATCCAGTAGGCGCCATGTTGCTGGAGTTCAAGCGGTGCAACAAATAGGCCACGCGGAGATCGGCGAGCAGGTTGGATGCATCGTTGCTACCATTGCCATCCACAGCCAGTCCGACTGGAACGTGCTTGTCCAGCATCTGTGGAATCTTGGCCACGCCTGAAGCCAATTTCATATTGGATACGGGACAATGAGCCACCCCGGCCTGCGCCTGGCTCAGGAGATCGATCTCCCCATCGTTAAAATGGACAGCGTGAGCGAACCAGACATCAGAACTCACCCAACCGCAGTCCTCGGCCCAGGCCAGCGGCCTCTTGCCGTAAGTTTCCAGACAATACCGCTCCTCATCCAGAGTTTCTGCCAGGTGCGTATGCAACCTGACCTGCTTCGCCCTGGCCAGCTTGGCCGATTCGATCATCACTGTCGAATCCACCGAAAACGGAGAACAGGGCGCTAGCGCTACCTGCCTCATGGAATACTGTCCTGGGTCGTGAAATTTATCAACTAGGCGGATGCTATCAGTCAGCACCTCGTCCACGCTCTCTACCAACTCATCAGGAGGCAGACCGCCATCCTTTTTCCCTCTAGTAAAGCAGCTTCGACCGGCATGGAAGCGGAGGCCCAGCGCTGCAGCCGCCTCAAATTGGCGATCAATAATCTGGCGGCCCCTGCCCCTCGGAAAAGCGAAGTGCTGATCGAATAGCGTGGTGCCGCCGTACTTGACAAAGTCCGCCATCGCCACCAGGGAACTGTAATAGACAAAATTCGGGTCGACCTTCGTCCAGACGCCGTACAGAAACAGCAGCCAGTCAAAGAGTTCTGCCGATTGGATTTCCGGAATATTGCGAGTGAAGGCCTGCAAAAGATGGTGGTGAGTATTGACCAAGCCGGGATAGACGAACATATCACGGGCATCAATGACCACTGCCCCTTCATCCGGCAGATTAGCCCCAATCGCCGCTATGGCTGGCCCCTCGGTTAAAATACTTTCTCCCGTCAAAACCCGGTCACAAGCATCACAAGTCACGATTGCTTTGGCATTATTGATCAACAACCTGGACATCCCGGACCCCCGCACAAAACTGAATTTACGTTTATTCTTCTGATGCCGATCTCTTCTCAAGCATATTAACGTGTTTATTCTGAATTGCGGCAACGCAATACCTTTATAAACAACTACAAATCTGCGGGCAATGTGACAATTAATAAACATGGCTATTTGTAAGATCGGACAACGGTTTAGCGGGGCCAGACCTGCACCGTTTATTGCTCTTCGACGCTGATCAACGGCAAGATCTTTAACGCTATTTCCATATTCAGGCGATCATAGGCATACTTCAGATTTACTCTGCACAGTTTTTCTATGTTAGCGATTCTATACCTAACAGTGTTGGGGTGCATATACATTATTGTTGCAGTATCCCTGTAATTGTATCCGCTCTCAATAAAACAGGTCAATGTATTGATTAAAACGGAATTGTTATTTCCTCTTTTATTTTGTAACGGCTTCAGGTAATCATTATAGTATTTTACCATTTCCTGGGCCACATCCGGCAGTTTTAACAGACGGTAAAAGCCCAGTTTGCTGAAGGAATAAATCTTGGGGTTCAAATTCAAACAGGAGCCGATTGCAATGGCGTTTTTAGCCTCTTCAAAGCTTTTCCCAACATCCATAAAGGTGGCGGCTCTGCCGATACCGATGATCATCTGGGGATCTTTAAGGGTATCTCTCAACTGCTCGTAGAGCTTGTCAATTGACTGCAGGTAATCCGCCTGATCATCAGAGACGTATATGGCGATGCTATTGCACTCCAAGGGCCCGAATACGGTATGCGCATTAAAGGTGCCCGTCACTATGCCATCAATGGCCTCCATGCAGTTTTCATCAAAAACGTTGACGACCTCGGAGTCAAAACGGACGAACACTACTATGCCGCGCTCAGGCAGCACAAAGCCCAGTTCACCTGCTTGATATTTAGCCTCTTTCCATGCATACTGCTCATTGAAGAGGCTTTCCATGAAGCTCTTTCGATATTTTCGCTGCACATTGACGATCGAACTTATTCTCTTAATTTCCATGCTGCAGGCTGAAGCGGCGCAATCAAGCAATATATAATCTTCTTTGACATATTCTCTGTTCCCTTTCAGCAAAATCACATGACCTTGGCTGCTGCTATTATTTGTGATATCGGTAGCTATCCATTCCATGCTGCCCTTATCGCTCTCCCAGTAAAAGCTTTCGATTTTTAAGAAGCTATTCTCTCTTTGATATTTCTTACGCCAGCGATGCGCTTCTACAGGGAATTCCCCGGGTATTGTCTCGTCTGGATAGGAGTATCTTTGTTCTCCATAAAATATTATTACACCTAATCCCGTCCACGTATAAAGAGCCTTGGCCACTCCGGGCAAACCATTTTTAGAGATACTCACTGTGATATCCTTAATAACTTCATCTTCCCGTTTTATCTCTTTATTGACCGAAATTAAGTTGGAATTTACGAATTCGTAGATATCCGTGTAGGCATACTCATCCGTGATATTGATAATGGGGAAATTGCAACGATCTGCCGTTTCTTTCATAACCCTTGGCAGTTGTTTATTAAAAAACCGCAGCTTTATGCCCAAGCCCGCGGCGCCGCACTTGGCCAAGTTTTCCAGCACTTCCCGCTGAGCTGCCGGATCGTTCAGGAGACTATAGGCTGTCGTAATCACCAGATCCCCCCCCCTCATATATTTGGGAGCATCTGGGGAGTCTAGTACCGTCACACTGGAAACTACGTGAGAAAGGCCCTTTTCACCAGCCAGCACTCTGGAGTCGGCAAAAAAATCGCAGCCCAACAGGTCGGATAGCCTAACTTCCATAACACCCAGCCCTCCTTCAGCGCACATTCTCAGCTCCTCCGCTCAACATGCCCCACATCAGCCACCCCTAACATATACCTTTTGGGGTACTATTGCCAATAATTGAATGCCATGGGGAATCAGGGCGGCCAATTCTATTGTTACGTCTTTATAAAGTCATTATTCGACATATATCTACTAATATCCTCTTCATAAGGCACTCATTGACACAGCGCTTGTATAAAGCTACAAAATACATGGTTTAAAAAACCCATTTTTGAGGCATTTTTTAGTTGAAATATTTAAAGGTTTTATCTCCTTGCCAATGGAAAAGTTATTAACTTATTATATTTATTTTTCTGCTTTGAGAGGAGAGAGGAGAGAAACCAATAAAAATCGCCGCAACCACATATACGACCGGATATGATCCCCAAAATGGGTATGCCTAAAACTAAAGGATGGTAAATATCTTGAAGGAACAGATTTTACAAAATCTGCGTAACGCAATTGTAGAGTGCGACATCGATCAAGCCATCAAAGCATCTCAGGCAGTATTGTCTGCAGGTATTTCACCCTTGGAGGCAATTCAGCAAGGAGCATCCAAGGGATTGGACATCATCGGAGAAAGGTTCAGCGCAGGTGAGGCATACCTGCCGGAGCTGATCCTGGCCGGCGATGCCATGAAGGCCGTATTTGACGTTCTGGCCAAGGCGCTGGCGAAAGAGGGCAAGAGCAAGAATGCCATTCTCGGCAAAGTCGTGATCGGAACAGTATCCGGCGATCTGCACGATATCGGCAAAAATATCGTCGGTGCCCTATTGGCCGTGAATGGCTTCGAGGTGTACGACATCGGCATAGACGTAGAGCCTAAGACATTCGTCAAAAAGGCGACTGAGCTCGGCGCCAGCATCATCGCCTCGTCAACCCTGCTGACCACTTCAATGCCCTATCAGCAAGATGTGGTCCAGTACCTGGAAGACTCCGGTCAAAGGGACAAGTACTACTATATCGTTGGCGGCGGCCCGGTGACAGCCGAATGGGCCAGGCAGATCAAGGCGGATGGCCATGGTTATACCGCCACCGATGCCGTTGAGGTTTGCAAGAGGCTGGCCCAATCCGGTCAGACGCCAGGTACTTTCGAACCGATCATTCTTGAATATTACCAAGGTTAGGAGGAAATCGAGATGTCACTGCGCACAGAAAAGATCCTGAGAAGCCTGGACCGCGCCTACACCGGCCCCATCTGCACCGTCAAGGATTGGGACACCAAAGTGATCCCGCAGACCATCCGGGCCAAGCTAAAGAAATATGGTTTAGAGAAAACCTGCGACATGGAAAACCCGATCAATTGCGATGACGATCTGGCAGACCAGTTCTACAAAGCCGGATATGAACTGGCATTGGAGATCGGTATGCTCAACGTCGATACAGAAAGAATCATCAAGATCCAGGAGGATGAACTGCTGGATACCTTGCGCCATAAGCCCAGAGAAATCACGCTGGGCAGCGGCAACGACTCGGTAGTGTTGAAATACCGGAGACCCGAAGACCCGACCCCGCCGCTGCTGGCAGCATCGCTGGGCATTGTCGTTTCCGAGGAGTTGTACGTTCCGATCGTTTCCGGCATCGTCAAATACCGGGAACTGGTAGACGTGCTGCATGGGCCGTCCCTGTCCACAGTCTACGGCAGGAAGATCCGCTCCGGTACCCCCTATGAGACCCTGATGGGCCGCTATGAGACTGAACTGCGCCGGGAGGCTCTCTGGCGTGCCGACCGGCCGGGCATGGCCCACACCGGCGTGGCTGGAGCCGTCACTCAGTATGGACACCTGGGTGGCGCCGCCTCCATTGGAGGCCCGGGCAATGTGACCATGGCTCTCTGTCCAGTAGAACTCAAAACCAACTTCTCGGTCTTCCACCGGATCATGATGGCCATTAACTATGGCATGCGCATCCGTGCCGGCGGATTCTCTTACATCGGTGGTTACGCCGGACCGCCGGAAGGAGCGGCTCTGGCCAATGTGGCCGTCGATCTGCTGATCGCCACCATCCTGGACAGCGACTATACCAGTTCCTATGTCTACGACATCCAGTTGCTGGGCAACTGCGGGCGTAAGGCCCTCTGGGCAAACAGTGTGGCCATTCAGGCCATCAGCCGGAACACCTACCTGATCCGAAACAAGATCGTCAACGAAACCGGTGGCCCCTGCACAGATATGTTCATGTACGAGGCCGCGGTCGGTCTGATGAATCATTGCGTATCCGGCGCCTCCAAGACCACGCAGCCGCGCTCAGCCGGCGGCAAATTCACCGATCACCTCACTCCCATGGAATGCTGGTGGTGTGGCGAGGTGTTCAAGTCCTGCGCCGGGATGACTCGCAAGCAGGCGAATGAGATCGCCAAGCAGGTGCTTCCCAAGTATGAGGAGCAGTTGAAGAATCCGCCGAAGGGCAAGAGTGTCCTTGATTGTTTCGACCTGCAAGAGATGAGGCCGTCTCCGGAGTATCAGCAGCTATATCTGGACATCAGAAAAGAACTGATGGATCTGGGCATGCCGCTCGACAAAGTATACAACAATGTGGCCCTGGCCCGCTGAAGCCTTGCCCCGACAGTTGGCAACGATCAGCTCTGGCAGATTATAGAATCATCTTAGGCACTGAAAAAGAGAGCCCTGCGTTCGGGCTCTCTTTTTCATGCATCGTACATATGCAAATACTCCCCCTAAACCAGAGACCCCATCCCAGGGATAGTCCCCAGGTCATTCAGTCGCCGGCGTACAGGCCCTTCCGGTGCGCTTTCAGATATCCCATTATCTTTTCCGAGCAGGGCCGCACCTGCGTAAATATCGCCCACCAGTTTTTTATCCAGAGGATCCAAAATAAAGGAGTCCATACCCATCGTCATCGTTTCGATGCAGAAGATCCGGTTGAGCACCCGTCTGTTTGGCAAGCCGAAGGATATGTTGCTCAGCCCGCAGATGGTATGCACGTCCGGATATTCATGCCCGATATATGCCAGGGTCTGTAAGACCTCCTGGCCAGCATCAGTGCCCGTGCTGATCGGCTTGATCAGCGGGTCAACATAAATATCGCCTGCAGGCACTCCATCCTTAATCAATCTGGGAATCAACCTGTCGGTTATTTCCTTCCGCCTCTCGTAAGTATCCGGCATGCCAGCATCGTCCATCAACAGGGCGACTACTTTGGCCTTGTATTCCAAGACCAGGGGAATAACCTGGCTGAATCGCTCTTCCTGGGCGGTGATGGAGTTGATCATCGGCTGGCCGTTCCTGTGCAGCTTCAGGCCAGCTTGCAGCGCCCGGCAATTGGGGCTGTCGATGCACAGCGGAGTATCTGTCACCCTTTCCTGAACAACTTTTACCAGCCATTCCATCATCTGCTCTTCCTTGCTGATCATGGTGCCACAGTTGACATCTATATAATGCGCCCCTGCCTCCGCCTCGTTCCTGGCGATCTCCTGAATGGCAGCGGCATCTCCTGTATCCACAGCGGTTTTAACGGCCTTTCTGCTTGTGTTGATCAATTCACCGACAATCAGCACCGGCGTGATCGCACCTCCGATCGTAACATGATTTGGATAATCTGCTGCCTCGCTGCCTCTGCTTCGCTACGGGACCATACCGCCAGCTGAAAGCACGGCCTGCGGTTGCTCGGCTGAAAACCGTTGCTAGCTGGTCAAATCATACAGCACCTCATAGAGCAGGGAACTGCACATGTTTCTCCGATATTCGGCAGAAGCCCTGAGATCTGATATGGGCGCACAGAACTCCCCGGCCCGCTCGGAGATTTCTTTGATTGCCTGCAGATCCAGCGGCCCCTGGCTAAGCATCCGTTCCAGCTCCGGCACTCTCCTGATCACCGGCACCACCGCACCGAAGGCAATACCGGAGGCACTGCTTGTCCTGATGGCAGGATCGAAAGCCATCCTGACCGCCACGCTGGCGACAGAGATGGCCAGCGCCTTGCGTTGCCCCAGCTTCCTGTAAAGGCAGCGTTCATTGTCTTGCATTTTTTGCACTGCGATGCCGGTGATCAATTCGCCGGATCTTAATTGCGTTTTTCCAGGGCTGGTAATGAACGCATCCAGCGACAGCTCTCTCTTGCCTGCCAGCGATTGGATGATCACCCTGGCATCCAGCACAGTCAGAGGAGGCAGGGAGTCTGCCGCCGGAGAAGCGTTAGCGATATTACCACCCAGGGTGCCCGTGTTCCTGATCTGGGGAGAACCAACCGTAGCGCACCCCTGCACCAACACCGGTAAATACCGGTTAGCCAGGGTCGACTCCACGATCTGCCCATGCGTGACCAGGGAACCGATAACGATCTGTTCTCTCTCATCCTCGATCTCGGTCAGTTCCGACAGTGCTGACAGATCAACGACCAGCTGCGGCTTCAGCAATCTCTTCTTGATCCGCACCAGCAGATCTGTACCACCGGCCAATAGTGTGGCGTTGCCATCGGCGATAGCGTCCAGCGCATCAGCAAGACTACGCGGCCTGATCACATCGAAAGCTTGCAGCATCACAACGCCCCCCATGCAGAAGAGGAAAGGTCTCTTTTTTTCCTTGCCAGGACATAGACCCACCTGTATCCTGCCATCATTTCTCACCGCCGGCGCTGCCGTCCCGAGCATTCATCGCAGCCAGCTGGACAGCCTTGATGATCTTCGTATATCCCGTGCAGCGACAAAGATTTCCCGAAATAGCCCGCTTGATCTCGTCTACCGAAGGATTGCTGTTTTTAAGCAAAAGGCTCTTGGCGGACATGATCATCCCCGGGGTACAGTAGCCGCACTGTACAGCTCCTGCCTCGATGAAGCTCGATTGAAGCAGGTCCAAAGAGCCATCCTTGCCCAGCCCTTCAATGGTAGTCACTGTCCGGCCCTGTACCTGGGAGATCAGAATCAAGCAAGAGTCGACAGCCTTACCATCGAGTATGACTGTGCAGGCCCCGCACTCCCCCTGCCCACAGCCCTCCTTGGTTCCGGTCAAAGCAAACTCATCCCTGATCACTTCGAGCAGCGTCATGTTCGGCTTAACGGTGACGGTCCTGGGCTCTCCATTCAAAGTAAAATCCACCATAACGCTATTCATTTGGCTACTCCCCCTCAGGATGCGCTTGCAGTCCGGTTCGACCGCAGAGGACAAGGCCTCCTTTCTACCAGCGCTCGAAAGAAAATTGAGCCATTAAAAACGAGTTCCAATAAAACCTTAGACAGGCTTCAGTTCGTCTGGGAGAAACACAAGCCAAGCCGCAGACAGTTATATCATCTATAACAAAGCTGGCTTCTTCCTCCTTAAGAAGGCTCCACTACCCACAGACCCGGTGAATATGCCGTTCTGAAAAACGATCCGCCCCCGAGCAATTGTTACCACGGGCCAGCCCTTGACACACATCCCCTCATAGGGAGTGTAATCCACGTTTTCATGCAAAATCCCTTTGGTGATGGTGGTTTCCCGTTCCGGATCAAAAACCACCAGATCAGCGTCGCTGCCCGAGGAAATTGTTCCTTTTTGTGGATACAGACCAAATATGCGCGCCGGATTGGTAGCCGTCAATTCCACAAAACGTTGGATGCTCAGTCTTTTTTGGTAGACACCAAAATAATAAAGCAGGATCAACCGGGCTTCGATTCCGGGAACTCCATTGGGTATCTCGCTAAAAAAATTCTTGCCAATATCCTTCTGCCCGTCGAAGTTAAAGGGACAGTGATCCGTAGATACCACCTGGAGGCAATCGTTTGCCAGGCCATCCCAGAGAAGGGGCTGATTTTTTGCCGGGCGCAGTGGTGGCGACAGGACATACTTGGCTCCCTGAAAATCAGGCTCGTCGTATCTGTCGCAGGACAAGAGCAAGTACTGTGGACAAGTCTCGCCCATCACGGGAACGTTATTTGCCCTCGCCCTGGAGATCTCGTCCAGGGACTCCTGGCAGGTAACGTGAACTATATAGATAGGAGCATTCACCAGCCGCGCCAGCCTGATCGCCCTCCCCGTCGCCTCCTCTTCCACCAGCGGCGGCCTGCTCAGGGGATGATACCGAGGCCCGGTTTTTCCGGCCGCCCTCAACTCCTTGACCAGGTAGTCGATCATGTAATAGTTCTCCGCATGGACGCAAACCAGTCCCCCGGCATCCCTAGTCTTGACTAGAGCCGCCAGCAGTTCACCGTCAGTAACCCGTAAATTGTCATAGGTCAGATAAAATTTGAAGCTCGGATATCCATCGGAAATCAGGGAAGGAATGGCAGCAATGGTGCTGTCATCGATCGTCGTCGGGGAGATATGAAAACTGTAATCGATGGCCACCCTGCCACGGGCCTGCAGATGCCTGTCCTCAATTGCCTCCGCTAAGGATTGGCCCCTGTTCTGGGTTACAAAATCAATGATGGTGGTCGTGCCGCCGCAAGCCGCAGCGATCGTTCCGGTCGTAAAGTCGTCGCTGGATACAGCGCTCCCGACAGAGGCTGCCAGGTGAGTGTGCACATCTATCCCGCCCGGGAAGACATACATCCCGGTAGCATCGATCAACTGCTCGCCGCGCTCGTTGATATGATCCGCAATGGCCGCGATCTTGCCATGCCTGATGCCGATATCCCTAACGAGTACTCCGGATTCGTTGACGACCATTCCACCCTTAACCAGAAGATCAAAATCGTTCATCAGACAGCGTCTCCCATTGTAGATCATCCACGCAGGCGAATTGTAAATCGCCGGTCAAGACGGCAACCTCAGCGCCCGGCGCTGGCAACGGGTCACGCACAATCCGCAGCCAAAACACTTTCCGGCGTCGATCTCCAGTTTGTGTGTTCTGGAAACCGCTCCATAGGCGCAACTGGTTTCACATGCACCGCAGAGATTGCACTGATCCTGCTCCACCACCGGCACCTTGGCATAGGTTCTGAAGGTCCGTTCCGACGATCTTCTGATGGCCAGACCTCTAACATCCTCTAACGACGCATACCCGTGGTTATCTAAAAATTCGTTCAGTTCCCTGACGATCTTGCCGTAGATTTTCGGCCCCTGCAGGATCGCCGCAGTACAGACCTGAACGGCAGAAGCGCCAGCCATCATCATCTCTGCCGCATCCCGGCCGTTGGCAACGCCGCCCACTCCGAAGATGGGAACACGCACTACCCTGGCAGCATCATATACACAGCGCAAGGCAAGAGGTTTGATGGCAGGTCCCGACAGCCAGCCATAGCCCTCCTTGCTGCCCATGTACGGAAGGCCAGTCTCGGCATCGATACCCAGGCAAGGGCCAAAGGAGTTGATCATGACCAGTCCGTCAGCTCCAGCCTGTTCCAGGGCCAGGGCAATCTCCTGGATGTTGTTATGCGGGGTCAGTTTGACGAAGACAGGCACATCCACAGCATCCTTGGCGGCCTTCAGGCCATCCAGGATAGGAGAGATATCGTTGCCCACATAATGGGTGGATAATTCCAGAGCATCAGCAAAGGGACGGACCAGTCTGGCCAATATGGAGATCTGCGCTGCCGTGTAGCCAAGTCCGATAATCAGCGGCAGACCGGTTTCCCTGGCCTGTTCATACTCACAATCCAGCCACTGTTCCTTGGGCAATTCCGACCACAACTCGGTGTTCAGGAGCCCTCCCCTAACCGCAGCCATGCACGGCCTCGGTACATCTGCAGGTTTATCCGACACTGTTTTAGTGATAATGGCTCCCGCTCCACCAGCAGCAGCCGCCTTGGCGGCTTCGCCATTCCGCACTGGAGGCCCGGCCGCCGGCATAATGGGATTAGCAAAAGCAATCCCACAAATGTTGACATCTAATTTGGCCACAACAGCATCCCCTTTCTTTAAGCAGAAATAACACGATCCCTCGCCTTGATTGCCTTGAGCACTTTTTCAGGGGTAGCTGGCAATTCAGTCAAACGAACACCGACAGCATCATAGATAGCGTTGATGATGGCCGGGGCAGTAGGATTGACCGGCAGCTCGCCCAGGCCTTTGGCGCCAAAGGGACCGCCAGGCTGGATGTCTTCGATGATATAGACTTCAATATCTGGAACCACATTGCTGTATGGAAGATTGAGCTTCTTCAGGGTATCCGTCACAACCTGTCCCTGGCTCATCTGAAACTTTTCCATTAAGCCATAACCCAGGCCCATGACCACGCACCCTTCGATCTGGTTCTGAACATTTTGCGGATTTATAGCTTTGCCCACTTCATGGGCGGCGATCACCTTCAGAACCCTGACCGCGCCCGTCTCCTCATCAACTTCCACAATAGCCGCCTGGGTGCCAAATGAGTAGGCGAAATGCACCCGGTAGCGTTCCAGGTCCACTCCGGGTTCATGATCGGCACACTTAGGCAGCGGGTAGCACACCGGAGGATCGTAGTGATATGAGACCTTGGTATTCAGCCCCTTGCTTGACAGCCAATAGTGTAATTTGGCATAGCTCATATGGCGTCTCCCCAAAACAGGCCCATCTTTATTAAAAGCAATATCTGCGATATCGGCCGACCACTCATCGCTGAGAGCTTGTCTAATCTGTTCGCTCAGAGCAGTTGCGCAGTAACTGACAGCATTGCCGGAGACGTAGGTCTGCCGCGAGGCAGTGGTCATGCCGGCGTCGAGGCAGAGATCGGTGTCGCTGGACAAAACATCCACGCAACTGAGCGGAAATCCTCCTGCACCGGCGGCAATTTGAGCCATAGTGGTGTTGGAGCCCTGACCCATATCAGTAGCTCCCGTATATACCACAATTCGCCCGTCCAGATTCAATTCTACAGAGGCGCCGGCTCCATCAGGCTTGCCATCTCCAATTCCCACGTTTTTAAAAGCGCTGGCGATACCCACACCGATTTTTTTACAACCATGAGATTTAGGGATCTCTGCTTTGGCCAGGGCATCCCTGATCGCCACCAGAGTCTCGTCGTAGGCGATAGACGGTTCCAAGACCTGGCCAGTGGACGTGGTTTCACCCACAGCAAGGGCATTGCGCCTTCTGAACTCGATCGGATCCATGCCCAGCTTCCTCGCCAGGCGATCTATCTGGACTTCTCCGGCAAAGCAAACCTGCGTACTGCCAAAACCGCGGAAGGCGCCCCCGATGGCGTTATTGGTATAAACACCCACTGCGTCGGAAAAGACGTGGGGAACCACGTAGGGGCCCGCAGCACAGACCGCCCCCCGGAATACAACCGGCATCCCCCAGGAAGCATAAGGGCCAGTGTCCGCCAAGATCCTGGCCTCGATCGCCACCAGTTTCCCATCGGCAGTCGCCCCATGTTTCATGTAAATCTTCTGAGCATGGCGCTTGGTGGATTTCATGATCGATTCTCGTCGCGTCAGTGTCATTTTTACCGGCCGGCCAGTCTTCAAGGCCCCGAGGGCAGCATGAATCTGCACTACCGGCTCTTCCTTGCCGCCAAAAGCCCCGCCAGTGGCCGTAAAGATGACGCGCACCCGATCCTCTGGAACGCCTAGAGCCCTGGCTATCTGCAGTCTGAAAGCATGGGAACTCTGGCTGCCTGTATAAACCGTAATCTTGCCGTCACCGTCGATCTCTGCCAGGGTGGATTCCGGCTCCAGATAGGCATGCTCCACCATCTGAGTCTGGTAGGTGTCTTCAATGATGATGTCAGCCTGATCAAAGCCCTTGCTGACATCTCCTTTCCTGACAGTGACGTGGTTGACGACATTGCCCTGCGGCTGCAATTGCGGGGCATCTTCACGCAGGGCATCCTCAGGGGTAAAAATCGGCTTTAGCGATTCTAGATCAACATTTACCAGTTTTGCAGCTTGAGCGGCAATAGCCTCAGTTTCCGCCAGAACCACTGCTACCGGATCACCCACATAGCGGATTATCTCGTTGGCCAATACAGGTTGGTGGGGTACGATACCGCCGAAAGCGTTCAGTCCGGGCACATCCCCGGCTGTCAACACTGCCACCACACCCGGCAAGCTCTTGGCCCGATCGATATCCAAGCCGACAATCCTGGCGTATGGTAAATTGCCATGCACCAGTTTCCCAAAAAGCATATTTTCCCGTTGCAGATCATCGGCAAATATGGGGGCGCCAGTCACCTTGGCACGGGCATCCACCCTGGGCACGGAAACACCGATCACCGCGGCGGTTTCCACTTCCGGACCCGGAATTCGTGGCTGGCTCGATGGATCCCTCAGCCAACTTGCCGCCAAGCGAATTGCCCGAAAGATGCTGGTATAACCAGTGCAACGGCATAAATTATGCTTAAGCGCATTTCGGATTTCCTCGTCTGTAGGGTTCGGGTTGGCATCCAGCAGCCCCTTGGCAGCCATGATCATACCAGGTGTGCAAAAACCGCACTGAATTGCCCCTTCTTTGATAAAAGCTGCTTGCAGAGGATGCAGGCGCCCGCCTTGACCAAGACCATCAATGGTTTCGACTCTCACCCCGTCCAAATGCGCTATTTTAGTGACGCAAGCCCGGCGGGCCCTGCTATTGACGAGCACCGTGCAGCTGCCGCAATGCCCGTCACCACACCCGTTTTTAGTTCCCATCAACCCTAGTTTCTGGCGCAGAAAAGTGAGCAGACTCCCGTCCGGGTGCTCTACTATATATTCTCGATCATTGACATAGAGCCTAATGCTCATCATTCTCTCCTCGTTAAAGCAACGATTGGGTTATATTCAACGTTTTGCTCCACCCTGTACCTGATTGTCCAGCAACTTTTTCAACACTGAAAAAACATGCCGGCGCGGCAATACCCCACACACCGCATTAACGCCATATTTCCAAACTTTTAAATAATACGGCGCTGCCACAGCCCATGCTGCCGATCCCTGGCTAAAAAGCACCCGCTGCTGGCAATACCGCTTATCCTACCTGCCGCCCATGGTCAGTGCCATTACGGCCTTTGCCGTATGCAAACGGTTTTCCGCTTCGTCGTAGACCACTGAATGCGGACCATCGATGACAGAATCTTCTACCTCATTGCCCCTGTCTGCAGGTAGAGCGTGCATGTACAGCACTTTCTTACTGGCCAGTTGCATCATTTTTTCTGTACATTTCCAAACCTTGTACGACTGGAGCAGTTCGTCCACAACTTCTGTGCTTTGATTCGTAACCCAACTGCCCCAATTTTTCGGGTAAACCACATCTGCATTCCGGTAAGCATCCTCCATATCATGCGTGATCCTGAAGGAACCCCCGCCCCGTTTGGCATTCTCCTCAGTCTTCCCGATCACCCAATCTGGCAAGTCATATCCTTCCGGATAAGCCAGGGTTACATCCATTCCGTATCTGGGGAAGAGGAGTGCCTGTGAGATCGGAACAGAAATCGGTTTTTTATGGGTAGTGGCGTAGGCCCAGATGATCGACACCTTTGCCCTCTCAAGATTCCCCAGCTTTTCCTGCATGGTCATCAGGTCGGCAATCGCCTGCATGGGATGGTACAGATCACACTGCAGGCTGATAATCGGCACCGTCGACCATTTCGCCATCTCATTCAGATACTTGTTCCCAATCTCCCAGAAACAATTTCTGCAGGCAATGGCGTGCCCAAACCGGGACAGGATGACGGCTGTGTCTTTGGCCACCTCTCCGTGGGCCACCTGCATCGTGCTGGAATCGAGGTAGTTGCCATGTCCGCCCAGTTGGGTGATACCAGCCTCCATCGAATTCCTCGTTCTGGTTGATTGCTCGAAGAACATCAGAAATACTGTTTTGTCCTGCAAGTACCTGGTGGGTATGCCCATGGCAAACTTTCTCTTCAGGTCGTAGGAGACATCCAGTAAAGTATCAAGTTCCTCTTTCGTCCAATCATCCAGGCTGATAAAGTGTTTCCCTCTAAAAACAGTGCGCATCTTAACAATCCCCCTATATTTATCTAGTCCGATCGGCATATTTCTGCAAATAGATGGTGGGAACAACAGCATACATGGCAGCAGCTTTCACCAGTTCGCTTTTCAACGTCTTCTCATTGGGGGCATGGGCGAATTCCTCCCGGCCAGGCCCAAAGCCAATACAGGGTATCTGACACCGCCCCATGATCGCCACCCCATTTGTGGAAAAGGTCCATTTGTCAATCAGGGGTTTTTCATCGAATAATCCCATATAAGCATCTACCAGCGTCTGGCATATAGAATGCTCCTCTTCAACCGACCAGGCTGGAAAGAAGGATTGAGTCGGGTATACTAGACCGGTATAGGCCGGTCTGCTATAATCATACATCGTCACTTCCGCGCCGGATTGTTTAACAGAGGGCAATTTCCTGATCTCTTGCATGGCCTGCTCCCATGTTTCCCCGGCTGTCAATCTCCTGTCGATGGAAATCCAGCAGCCATCAGCCACCGCACACCTGGAAGGTGAACTGTAAAATATTTCAGATACGGTTAACGTGCCCTTCCCCAGAAAAGCATCCTCTTTCAAGTTATTATTGAGCGACCTCAGCTCCAGAAGTATCGGCGCCATCTTATAGATGGCGTTGTCGCCTCTTTCAGGAGCTGATCCATGGCAACTCATGCCATGCGTAGCTACCTTGATCTCCATACGGCCCCTGTGCCCTCTGTAGATCCTGCAAGCGGTAGGTTCTGTGATCAGCACAAATTCCGGCCTGATCTTGTCTTCGTTGATTATGTATTGCCAGCAGAGACCGTCACAATCTTCCTCCTGAACCGTTCCTGTCACCACTAAAGTGTAATCCCCGTCCAGATGAAGATCTTTGATGATCTTTCCGGCATAGACAGCGGAGGCCATACCACCCTCCTGATCGCTCGCCCCGCGGCCACCGATATATTCCTCGTCCTCAAAACCCTCATAGGGATCGAACTGCCACAGGCCCCTGTCGCCGATCCCCACGGTATCGATATGGGCATCAAAGGAGAGCAGATGTTTGCCGTGGCCAATATATCCCAGGACATTGCCCATCGGATCGAGCTCTACCTTATCGAATCCCACTCGCTCCATCTCTTCCTTAATGCGCTGGATGACACTGGCCTCCTGACAACTCTCGCTGGGGATGGCGATCATATCCCGGAGAAACCTGGTGATCTCCGGCTTGTATTCCTCGGCCCTGGCCGCCACCCGTTCAAAATCGATCTTCATGTTCATCCCCTGTCTCATAGCTTCGCCTTTTGTTTTGCCGGTATATCTGCACCAACCGAAATATTCGCTATCTCAGCTCGCTAATTCGCCGATCGTAATCCTTGATCTTTGTATATTCTTCTTCCCAAAACTCGGTATTTCGCAACCTGTCAAGGTATTCATTGGAATATCCGAAGGGCAGCCAATCCTTTTCTTTCTGCAAGAAGAGCCGTTCCTTGGCTGCCGTGTCGCGAAAGTCATAGATATCTGCAGCGTCCTGCTTCAGGAAGATCTCTTCCGCCCAACGCCTGAGAACGGAACTCCCGGTTTCCAGGTAGCGCCGCTCCAGCTCTTCCATGACCGACGGGTAACGGTCGAAGCCGTCGGTGGCGATCGTCACCACGTTGTCGTCAGGGCCCAGCTTCAGGTAGTCGGCCATCTTGATCGCCCCGAGGATGTTGCAGATGCCGGAGACGCCAAACAGGCCATGCATGCTGGCTACCTGTTCGGGGGCCACGCCCAGATCCGCCAGGGCACTGCCGCCGTCCTGGATCACCTTCAGGCCGCGCACGGTATCCTCATCCTTGATCAGGGCCACAAAATCGGTGGTGAGAATATTGTGAATCAGCGTGCACATCTTGTCGCCGATCCCCTCGATCCGGTGCTGCCCCCGGCCGCCGGTAGCAAGCGTGGAGCATTCATACGGTTCCAGGGCGACGATCTTGGCCTCGGGGAAGGCCTTCTTGATCTCGTCCCCCGCCGCCAATGTTCCGGCAGATCCCGGAGCGGAGGTGAAGCAGGCGATCCGGCCGTTGCCGATCCCCCTGACCGCCTCAATCGCCGAATTGCCGGTAACATAGCGGTGCCAACGGTAATTGGGCAATAGTTCGAATTGTGCCAGGGTGCGATTGGCGGGGTTCTTCTTCAACTCGTAGGTACGCTTCAGGGTGAGGATCACATCCGACTCCGTGCCCGGCGTCAGGTCGAGCTCGGCTCCGTATTTGCGGATCCGGTCGTAGCGCTCCTTGCTCATATTGTCAGGCATGATGATCACTGCCTTGTAACCCATCAGGTTGCAGATATAGGCGACTCCGATCCCGAAATTTCCGGTCGAGGGGCCAAGGATCGTATGCTGCCCAGGAAGGATATCCCCATCGACACACCCCTCGATCAGCGTGGCGTAGGCTGGTCCGACCTTATGCGAACCGGACGGAAAGTACTTGCCCAGGAGCACCACGATATTGGCCCTGACGCCGGTCAGCTCCCTGGGGAGAACAAACTTGCGAACAACTCCCCGCTCATCTTTCCAGGTGATATTGAATAGATTGAGCGGATCCAGTTCATTGGCGTCTTTCACTTTAAGCGCCTGTGTCCGCACATCCCCGGGGATCATCTCTGGATAGAGCATCTCCGTATAAGTTGGACCAAAGGGAATCTTGGACATCGTTGCTCAAGCCTCCGTTTTTTTAGTCTAGTCCTCGCCAGCTAAGCTCTTTCACCAAAAGCTGCATTGATGGTCCGATCCTGATCGGCTCTCCGGCGGCGGCGATGGCGTTATGGACATCCTTGAGGCCGTTGCCGGTCACGATCGCCACGATCGTCTCATCGCTCCCGATCACTCCATTCCCCGCCAGGTACCGCAGGCCGGCCAAGCCGGCCACCCCGGCCGGTTCGCCGAAGATACCGCTGGTCCTCCCGAGCAGGCGCATGGCGTCGAGAATATCCTGGTCGCTGACGGCCACCATCGTGCCCTCTGATTCCCTCACCGCCCGGAGGGCTTTTTCAGGATTGCGCGGCACTCCCACGGCGATACTATCGGCGATGGTGTTCTCCCCGGTGGGCCTCCAGGGCCTGTTCTCCAGGAAGGAGTCAACCAGCGGGCTGCAGCCGCTGGACTGTACCCCCAGCAGCTTGGGCAGTTTATCGATCCATCCCACCCGGTACAGATCGGTGAAGCCCTTCCAGACCCCGGCTATGGTGCATCCATCTCCCACCGAGACCGCCACCCAGTCCGGAACCTTCCAGTGCAGCTGTTCGGCTATCTCCATGGACACGGTCTTCTTTCCCTCGATCAGGTAGGGATTGATGGCAGCATTCCGGTTGTACCAGCCCCACCGCTCGATCGCCTCCGCCGAGAGGCGGAAGGCATCGTTATAGGAGCCCTGAACGCTGATCACATTGGCACCGAAGATCAGCAACTGGGCGATCTTCCCCTGGGGAGCCCGGCCCGGTACAAAGATAAAGGTAGTCAGACCCATCGCAGCAGCATTGCCGGCTAGGGAGGAGGCAGCGTTGCCGGTAGAAGAGCAGGCGATGGTGGTCATCCCCTCCTCGACCGCCCTGATCGCGGCGATGGCCGATGCCCGATCCTTGAGCGAAGCGGTCGGATTCTGCCCATCATCCTTGATGTACAGATTATTGAATCCGAACGCCCGGGCCAGACCTGACGGTCGATAAAGAGGGGTCCAGCCGATCCTCAGGTGTGGCCGGGGCGACTCCGGATTCACGGGCAGAAACGGGAGATATCGAAACATGGAATGGTCCGGTGATGCTTCCAGTGTCTGGACGTTATAGTCTTCTTTTATTTTTTGATAATCATAGACGACATCCAGGATCCCCTGTAACGGCCCGCAGCTGGGGCAGGTATAGACTCCTGGCGCAGCCTGATACTCTGTTCTGCATTCAATACAGCGCAGGCTTGAGATGTAATTCATCTTCCCCCAACCCCCAGGTTGATGCCGGTTAAGTTATCACATTACGGCCGAGTCGGCCCGCAACATGTTGCTATGTCTTGATGAAGCCTGAAGACGAAGCCCCTGAACGCTTTTCTTACGTTAGCGGTCGTTCCGGTCACATGATTATGAGTAGAACGGGAACCGCTCGCAAAGCTGCTGCACCAGCGTCCGCGCCTTGCCCCGTCCGGCTGTCTGACTGGTGTTGAATTACGCCGGATATCCATCGTTCCAGGCCACCATAAAAGCGTTTATCTTTAAGCTGGTGTTATGCAGTTTTCAGTGGATCTGCTTATCCTAACAATAAATAAGCAAATCCCATGCCAAAAGCTGATCGTTTCTGTTGCCGCATGCTCTGGGACTTGAAAAGGTTAGGCCGATCCTCCGGCTATCAAAATGATAGCCCAAAAGAAGCGAACTAGTCCGGTACTGCCAACAGACCGCTGACTTTTATCATATAAAAAGCGCTGCAGAGGCGATTATGCGGTCGGTCCCTGCAGCCACTGTCAACCAGTCTCTAGCCGCTGAATGACTATCATTATGATAAGTACTCTTATCAATGTTGTAATCCCTCTAGAGAAGACCCGGCATCACGGGCGCAGGGATCAAACGAAAGCGCTTCCGATACCGGCACCCCCGTCTAAAGCCATTGCGACAGGTCCACTTGGGGGTAGGTCACCCGCTTATAATCCTTTTTGAGGGCCAGGTTGAGGGTGGCATCTATAGCCATCTTGGTGTTGGTACCGTCAGAGCGCCGGTAGTGGGGTCGTTCTCCATGCCCTGCGCATAGGGAACGATAAACAGGTCTCTGTTGGCATCCACCCTGGTAGCCAGCGCCCAGAGAATATCGCTGGGCTGGTAAATGTCGACATCGGTGTCCACCACCACTGCCAGCTTGATGTTCACACGGGTGGCCATGACTGCAAAGGCGATGTTTTTAGGTTCACCCTCGTTCTGCTTGTCGACGGCGATCACCGCCATGAAGCCTCCCGAGTAAGGAGTCAGGTGCACCGCCCGGACATTGGGCGAAACATGCCTGGTCAGATTCATCAGGGTGATCGGGTGATCTCCCTCGGCAACACGTTTCCGATGTAAATGTGCTCGATTGATGGCATCTCCGGTGAAGATATTCTCCTTGAAGGGAGCATCCTCTACTATCTGCGGATCGATCAGGTTGGTTAGAGCCTGTTCGAGTTTCCGGCTGATCCCCGAAGCATCGGTTTCCAGGGCCGTGGCGATCCGGTCGACGCTGCCGAGCAGGCCGCCGACAACCGGTATGTGAGAGGGGTGGTTGACGTTTTCAAACAGCCCGATGGCGGCATGCTGCTGCAGCATGGTATTCACTACTGCCGCCAGTTCATAATCCAGCTGCACCTCTCGCTGGATTCTGACCAGCTAGCCCCTGGCTTCCAGTCTGGCAAGAAACTCTCTGAATTCCACGATGATGAGCATCCCTCTCCTATTCCCGTACACGCTGCCAGTATTGTATCAGTATGATAATTCAGCTCATTGTAGCCTGTTACCTGGGCGAGTTGCTGATACCGTAGCGCACCAGCTTGCGGTAGAGCGTGGCGATGCCGATGCCCAGCGCCTCTGCCGCTTTTTCCTTCCCCTGCAGGGTGGTCCCGTATTTCTGCAGGCAGCGCAGAATGGCCTCTCGCTCGATGGCGTCAAGGTTGTATGGCGAACCCGCCTCGCCGTTGACCCCGGTATCCCTGATCTTCGCCTGCAGGTGCTCCACATCCAGGGAATTTCCCGGAGCGAGGTTCATGGCGTATTCGATCGTGTTCTGCAGCTCGCGCACATTTCCTGGCCAGGCATATTCCTCCAGCTTGCGGCGAAACTCCGGCGATAATGTATTTACGCTCTTATTGAGTTGTTGATTGTAGACTGTGATAAAATGCTCACACAGGATCTCCAGATCTGCCTTTCGGGCGCGCAAGGGTTCGATCAGCATCGGAATCACATTGATGCGGTAGTAGAGGTCTTGTCGAAATTCTCCCTGCACAATCATCTGCTCGAGATTGCGGTGAGTGGCCACGATCACCCGCACGTCCACGGGTATCGATTGCAGCCCCCCGACCCGCTCGATCTGCCGCTCTTGCAGCATGCGTAGAATCTTCGCCTGCAGAAAGATCGGCATATCCCCGATCTCATCCAGGAAGAGCGTTCCGCCATTAGCGAGTTCGATCTTGCCCAGCTTGCCTCCCTTGCGTGCCCCGGTGAAGGCCCCCTCCTCATAGCCGAAAAGCTCGCTTTCCAGCAGCGCTTCCGGTATGGCCGTGCAGTTGATGGCTACAAATGGGGCTTGCCGGCGAGGGCTGAGGCTGTGGATCGCCCGGGCCAACATCTCCTTCCCGGTGCCGCTCTCTCCGCGGATCAACACCGTCGAGTTACTTGAGGCGATAATTTTGGCGCGCTCCCGGAGCTGGACGATCGTATCGCTGATTCCCAGGATATCATTGACGGTATAACTGGCTTCATGGGTGGAAAAACGGTTGACGATCCGGCTGATTTCGGTGATCCGGTCCAGGGTGACAATGATGCTCTCCTCGCCCATGTTCCCGATAATCGGCAGGGTGCGCAACACCAGTTGTAAACAATCCTGGCCGCTGCCGACGCGCACCTCTCGCTCTAAAATCTCCTTACCGTCTTTGGCGGCTCTGAGGATCTCTCCTGCAATCTTGTGCCCCAGCAGGAGATCCAGCGTAGCGCCAGGCAAAGTGATGCTTTTGGGAAAAAATCCTTGAGCCACCTGATTGTAATGAATGATCCTGCCATTCAGATCGACTGTCAGCAGCCCTTCTCGCAGGCAGTTCATGATCGAGTTGAGATACTGATTGGATGAGACCAATTTGTTGAGGAACTCGTTCTCCTTCAGTTTGAGTGCCATTGTTTCGGCCATTTTACCGAGAAAAATGAGGTAGGAACTCTGGTTTTCAGTCACCAGCCTGGCTGACTCCTCGGAAAAACAAAGCAGTCCGATCACCCCTACAGCCTGGCCATCGAGGTTGATCGGGTAGGCGATCTCGCATTTTTCCAGGCAATTTCCCCACTGGGCGCATGGCTGGCAGAGTTCATGCTCGCCAGGATTTTCGATCACCAATTGGTGGCCCTGCCTGATCACTTCACGATAAATATAGCCCTGCCGGTCCATCGATCTCCCGACCTTGTGGCTATAGATGCCGGTGCCGGCCACTCGCACCAGGTTATTATCGGCGATCTCGACATCGATCTTCAATACCGCAGCGATAGCCTCGGCAATCTGCTGGGCATACTCCCGCACATCCTTCAGCTCAAGCATGGCAGTATCTCCTGTGTATTATTGAACCCTCGCAGGGCATTATCAGCATACGAATTAGATGAGGCATAGTTCACCCCATTCTCCTAATATAATTATAATTGCTCGCCTGCTGATTGTAAGTGTTTTTTATTGTCTGATCGATTTACATCTGGAAATTCCTTATTCCCGTTCCTCATCCCAATAGGCCAGCACCCTCCGGTAGTCCTCCTCGGTGTCGACATCCAGGGATGTGCCCGGAGAGCACCCGGCTTCGGGGCAGCCCGGCACGATCAGCATTCGGTCCCGGTATTTGTCCATCAACTGCCGCCCTCCGGTATCTCCGCTCAATTGCTCCAGTTCAGCCCGCAGGCTGATATCAAAGACTGTCGGCATGCCGTTGGCGGGCCGTACGATCAGGGCATCAGATCTTCTATAGGCAGCGACCACCCTGTCGATGAACTCGGTAGGAATCAGTGGTTGATCGCCGACCATAAACAGGATGCCTCCGGCTGCCTGGTCCACGGCGGCAGCCCCTGCCGCCACCGAGCTGCCCTGTCCGGAAGCAAAGTGCGGGTTGAAGACACAGCTGACGGGATAGGAGGCGATACTTCGTTCGATCTGCTCCCTGTGGGCTCCCAGGACCAGGATGATCTCACCGACCCCGGCCTGGGCGACATGGTCGATCACATGTTCCAGCATGGTCTTGCGGCCCAGTTGCAATAGCTGCTTCGGCCGGCCCATCCTCGTGGAGGCGCCGGCCGCCAGAATTACTGCCGAGATCATGACAGCACTTCCAGCACGGGATCGGATTGCAGGGCTGCAGCGATCAGGACTCGACCGGACAAAGGCAGCAGCCATTTGGCGATCTCGCTTGCCTTGCAGCGCAGCTCCTGATTATCCACTTTGTTGATCACTGGTATGAACCTGCTGTTCGGGGCGATCTGCCTTACCGCATCCATGTAGTAGCCGATCAACCTATATACGGTCGATCCGGTGATCATCGAACCGGCCTCCTGACCAGCGATCTCTGCCGCCAGGAACGGGCGTTGTACGTATTGCTCGGTGAGAGGGAATCCCAGCGCCTCCACTCCGATAACGGCAAGGACACAGGCGGTGCTGGCAGGCACAACCGGTTCATGCGACGCCGGGGCCTTAAGTGGCCGGCAGCGGGCGCCATCCGCCTCCACCAGCAAGTTGTCAAACAATCCGGCCCTACCGACATCATCCAGAAACCCGCATCTAAGCCCGGCTACCTTGCCCCCATCCCTGAATTCCCGTCCAGCCGCTATTGTCAGGTTAGCCTTATCAACAGCCTTAAGCTTAGTCAGCAACTGGCCCTCGTCAGCGTCCAGAATCAGGTCGCCACAGCCCAGAAGTTGCCAGTCAAACATCAGGGTACTGGTGGTCACCAGTACCCGCCGCCTGCGAGAGCGGCACTCGGAGGCCAACCGCAGCATCAGACTGGTCTTCCCGCCTGCACCGACAAAGCAGATCGTCTCTCCCCTATTCAATTCAACGGCCTCAAACAGTTGCATGGTTTCTACCTCGGGGCTGATCGTCCGCTATAGACGCTGGATGCATGATTCAGCAAGCTGTCTCATCTTGATTCTTTTTCGGGATCCGGCTCCTTGCTTCTGACTTCTGAGTTTGCCTGTTCTCAGCATCAGAATTGCCTCCAGTACGCCGCCGGCAATAGCCCTGGCTTTATCGGAAATGGTATAGCAATGCTCAACCTTGTTGCGGGGATCCACGTCCCCGATCTTCAGGCCACGGCTCACGAAAATGCCGCCGCGGATCATTCCCCGCAATACTCCACTTAGCGGCGCGTGCACTGGATAAATTCCCACACGGCCCAGGATCTGTCCCGCCTCTACCAGGCTGCCGATGGACACGACCGGCTGAAAAACCCCGTCGGCCGGCGCCTTGACCAGACGCTCCCGCCCATAACCGTTGATAGGACCAGGAATACCGGTATCTGGCTCGGCGCTGCCATCCAAAATTACCCGCCCCAGGTTGTGCCCGCGGTTGGTCTCGACCACGGCGTGCACATCGACTCCGGCGGTAAAGCCTGGCCCCAGCCCGATCACCAGAGGAGCGCAGGTGATCCTGGTACCGGTGTTACGCTTGGCCAGGATGGCATCGACCACCACCGCCGGCTCCAGACGCAGTGCCCTTGTGGCTTCGGGATCGATCAGCACGGGGATCTCCCCCCGCTCCAGGATAGCCGTCGCCTCAACTAGACCGCAGACCAGCCGGGAGGTGATGCCTTCCACCTTGTGAAAACCGTCGTAGACCGCCTCGGCAAAAGAGACCGGGCGGCGGATCGCCATCGGTTGTGCGATTTCGGTCAGGATCACACGGAATCGGCAGCGGTGCAGCCGGTGAGCCACTCCTGTAGCCAGGTCGCCGCCGCCTCTTACTAAAACCAGTTCGTTCATTGGCCTATCCTCTCTAGAAAAACGTCTATGGCGCCGCCGCAGGACATTCCCTCTTCGGCGTCGACATCCGCATCCATGGGCACCCGGATCAGTTTGTGCCGTCCGGAACCAAACAGCATCATCGCCTCGCTGCAGACTTCAGCCTCTCCGCAGCCTCCGCCGACAGTCCCAGACCTGCTGCCATCCGGCAACACCAGCAGCCTGGCTCCCGCCTTGCGCGGCGTCGACCCCAGAGTATGAATCACGGTAGCTGCCACGCAGAGCTGGCGCCGGTCTATGCAGTCCAGCAACTGCGCCAGCAGACTCCACTGCTCGATGGTAGAGGCAGGAGGCACGGGCTGGCGCGCCAGCCCGTGCCGGTTTGCCACCAGTTGAGCAACGATACTGGCAGCGATCTCCGCAGGCGTCTCTCCGCCTATCTCCAAGCCGATCGGCATATTCACCCGGCCGATCTGATCGTCCGGATAACCCAGGGCCGACAGGTGTTCCCTTACCAGCTTGGCCCGGCGGCGGCTGCCGATCATGCCCACATAGCCGGGCTCGTATTGCAGGACGTATTTCAGGCAGTCCACGTCATGCTTATGCCCCCTGGTGATGATCACCACGCTGGTGCAGGCATCGATCCGTTCCCGTTGAAGCGCCGCGATAAAATCATCGCAGACCACGGAGCGGGCTTCGGGAAAACGCTGGGGGTTGGCAAAAGACGGGCGATCGTCGACGACAGTGATCTCGTAATCCAGCAGGGATGTGAAGGCTGCCAGCGGCCGGGCAACGTGCCCGCCACCCAGAATCAGCAAGCGGGCCACCGGATGATATGGTTCGAAGAAGACGCTGACTGTGCTGAGATCACCGGCAAGCGGCAACAGCCTGGGCTCCTGCTGCTCCCGGACCTGCCTGGCCAGTTGTTCAATGGCGGAACCAAGGGGCGTATCCGCCAAGCTTCCGGATATGCCAGCCTCAGTAAGCAACAGCCTCTGGCCCACCAGTTCCTGCAGTTCAACCGGCGCCTTCACCAAAACAGCCAGGACCATCTTCGTCCTTTCCTGCACGGCCTGCTTCAATTGCTGGTACAACCAGCGCTCACCCCACCTGAAACTACTGCACGGACCATACTATTGGCAGATCTAATAATTTACGGAAGATCCTGATCGCGGGTTATCAGATAATTATAGGGCGATCCTCTTGCAGTTTCCATACGCCCCCCCATCTTGATAGGGCGTACGGCGCCATCACCGTCAGATCAGCAGCTAATTTCACCGCAGCGATCAATCTCTGTTCGCCGCTGCATCTCTGATCAAGAATACTATTATAATGCACATGCGCAAGAACCACCAGGAGATTGCCGCTGAGGGTTGCGGCCGGTCACAGCAGCCTGATCGCTTTCTTGGGCCCCGTTTTGTTATTTTTGGCAATCTGAATCGGTTTCATTCCGGGCTTAGGGCCGCGCGGGGCAGGCGCCTCAATGATAGTTCCTGCCTGCCCGGCCAGGGCTTCTCTGGCCAATCTCAGCGAAGAGATGATCGCCCTGCGATTTGGCCCGGAAACCGCAAATCGGACAGCCGCCTGAACCTTGGGCAGCATCGAACCGGGGGCGAATTGCCCTTGTCTGATATACATTTCAGCTTCATCAGTGGTCATATATCCCACCGCTCTCTGGGCCGGCTTATTAAAATCAAGACGGACCATATCGACGGCTGTCAGGATCAGCAGCTCATCGGCCTGGATATCTTCTGCCAGGCATTCGGAGCCAAAGTCCTTGTCGATTACCGCAGCGATCCCCCGGTGTTGATGATCGCCGGTTTCGATCACTGGAATGCCTCCGCCACCGACTGCAATCACCACGACGCCAGCATCGATCAGCGTCTTGATGGCAGCGATCTCGACTATCCTCACCGGTTTTGGAGAAGCCACAACCCTGCGCCAGCCTCGCCCTGCATCTTCCTTGACAATATAGCCTCTTTGCAGGTGCAGCGACTCGGCTTCGTACGCGGTATAGAACGGCCCGACGGGCTTGGAAGGTTCTTGAAAGGCAGGATCGTTGATATCAACCACTGTCTGGGTAAGCAAGGTGACTACAGGCTTAGAAATATTTCTGACGGCGAGAGCATCGCCGATTGCCTGCTGCAGGTGATAGCCGATATAGCCCTGGCTCATGGCGCCGCAGGCATCGAGGGGCATCGGAGGGGTCTCTGCCGCAGCCCTCTCGTTGGCTAGCAGAATCCTACCAACCTGAGGGCCGTTGCCATGAGAGACGACAACCCTGTTGCCCTGCCGGATGATATCTGCAATATACTCCGCCGTAAATCTGGCAACGTCCAACTGGGCTTCAGCCGTTGCCGGATCCCCGCTCTTTTGCAGCGCATTTCCTCCCAATGCGATGACGATAGTTTTTGTCATCAGCTTTCATGCACCTCTCCCAATTGGCTAGCATGCAATACGCCCTCGCGTAACAGGCTGGCCCAAGCAGTACAGAGCATGATCATCCTTACCCCGTTCTTTGCTGGCAGCATATTGCTGCTGCGACCGCCTGCCGATCTCTTCCCTTATGGTCGATACAATCATGGCGTCTCTATGCACTGAATATCCCCAGAACAGAAAGCCATCCTATTCAGAGGGATACTCAATCTTTGCCGCAACGCTGCTTACTTGCCGAGAAACGCCATGGCCAGTGCCATGGCGCCCGCCGGGGTTGCGCCGCAACGCAATGCATAGATCGAATATTCAACCAGAGCGAGGATCTCTTAGGCAGATATACATGCAAATCTCATGCCAATAAAAATTGGCGGATCATTTTGCAGTATTGTCAAGGCTTAGGGGAGAATCGGTTACATACAGGTATTATCATTATGATACAACCAGCGGTCGGGGCTCTTGAAAAATTTCAGGCGCTGAACAGGAATCAAGGAGCATAATCGCCCCCTCCAGACAGCGCCTGCAACAATCCTCGTACGGTCTCGCTCAGCGAGTTAACATATCATTCTGATATTTGTTCTTATCATTATAGTAATCTTTCGTACCATCCCGGATCGGCATGCCTCCGCCCTGCGCTCTATTATGCTAAGATCCGGCGATTGAGACGCTGTGCTCCGGGGGCGCCACCCAGCGGCATAGGTCCTGACCCACTCGTGATCCTCTGAATAATACAGACCGTCCTTGATTTCCATCGCCCTGGGCGGGCGCCGGCTTGCTCCTTCGGTATGGAACTACTACCCCATTTCTTCCGCAACCTTCATCCGATCCGTATTTCATTGTTATGGCGTTATGGCAATTTGCAACTAAAACCTCCATGCCGGCGGCCGACACACAGAACGATGAAAATTAGGTAGAGCGCTTGCCCACTTGCATAAAGTTGTGTGATATTGGTAGAGCGCTTGCCCACTTGCATAAAGTTGTGTGAT
>JAHFCR010000140.1 GCA_023249405.1 Peptococcaceae bacterium
GGTTGCTCCATTCCGGTCAGGATCACGACTCCGGTAGCCGTAAGGCTTGCATCGATACCAATGATTTTCACGATACCTTCCTCCCCCTTCTCCTCGCCGGCCAGATCACGAAGCCCTGGCCGGTCCGGTAGTCCAACTTGATAACTAGCCCGCACCTGGTGCAGAGCTTCACCGGCTGCCCGAGGTGCCGGGCCGGGATTGTGCTGCGGCCGCAGGGGCAGATCATCGGGACCGCCCCTTCCGCCAATCATCACCGGTCATCTTCAAGCCATCACACATTTCGATAAGACGGGAAACGATATATGGCCCTGTCTCCGTGTAGCGCCCTTCCAGTTCTGTCAGGGTGAAGTTGCTAGTTACGATCAGCGGCCTCAGGTGCTCGTACCTGTGGTTGATGATGTGATACAGCAGCTGCTCGGTCCAGGAGCCGACTTTCTCCTTGCCGAGGTCGTCGATTATCAGCATCGGCACAGCCGTCAGGTCGTCAATTACCTGGTCCTCCGTCTCGGCCCGGTCGTTGTTGTAGGTATTTTTGACCCTGCCCAGCAGGTCCAGTACGTTGCCGAAGAGGCAGCGAACCTCCCGTTCCAGGAGTGTGTTGACGATGCACCCGGCAAGGTGAGTCTTGCCGGAACTGGCCGGGCCGGTGATGAACAACCCCCGGTTAACTGTGATGATCTTTTCCGGGTCATAACCGATATAGCGGTATTTGCTATCATCTAGCGCATCCGCTATTGATGCCTCAATCGTTTTACAGTAGTCAAACGCCCGGGCATAGGCTTTCTTGTTGGCATCGGTCCGTCTGGCGTTTTCAAAGGCCGCCTGCTGGTAGCGCGGCGGGAGCTTCGACTCTTTGAGCAGGCTCTTGACCCGGGATATATGCCGCCCTCTCTCCCACTCCTCGCGCTGCTGGCGCTCGGCCTCTTTTAGCTGCAACCTGTGTTCGACGGCGCCCGGGCAATCGCAGGGCTCCGGGGGATCCCAGATAATATCTCCCTTCGGCCACCGCCTGCCGGTATCGACGCATTGCCTTTCCTGGCCGCAAAACTCGCACTTTTCAGCCGGTGGTTTCGGGGGAGTCCTCATAGATTCGCTTTTCCCAGTCCGACATTGCGCTCCCTGCCGCATTCCCTGGATGATCTCCGTCATGCTGCGCACTTCCGACACTTGCGTTCACCTCCTTGAGGTTGAGCCACTCGTCCAAATCGCTTCTCAAAAACGAGGCCGGGTATTTCCATTCGACCTTTACCAACCGGACATAGGCGATATAATGCTCCAGGGCCAGCATGATCATTGGCGGGCTCTTGCCTTTTTTTAACGCCTGATTCCAGGCCTTGAACGCCTCTTTTTTTTCGATTTGCCGGGGATAGGCCCGATAGAAGGCCTCGAAATCTGGTGTGCATTCCTTTGCAGTAGATTGCTTGATTAACGTCTGCTGCTCTGGTTTAGATTCGAGAACATCAGGCCCCGGCGCTGGATGCGCAAGGGGCATATCTTTTTGATCTGGATCTGGATCAAGTAATAGGGAATCAGTAAGAGGTAAGAGGGAATCAGCAGGATCAGTTCTGTGCTCCTCTGGTGCTTGCACTGTGCTTGTACTGTTCATGTCTGGTGCTGGTATAGTGCTAGCCGCTTCTTTTATGTGAGGATTCTGGTGCTCAGTGAAATGCACCACCTGAATATAGCGGTGACTATCAGCCTGATACCTGATGATAAATGCCGGGCTCCCATCGTCATCATACTTGCTGGCCAACTCATTTAAGAGGTCGTCTACATCGCAGTCATCATAAGGCAATACCTCGGCCTTGATCTTCTTTGGCCGGTCAGGCATTCGTCCCGCACGATCAGCGATCACCCACAACCCCTCGAATAGAATCCTGGCTAACGGGTGACATTCTGCAAGTATTTCATTTAAGAAAAACCCCGGCTTTAGATTCCTTGATCTGGCCAATTCTCCTGCCCCCAATATCCCCTACTTAAAACGGCACGTCCTCTTCCTGGGCCAATTGCTCCGGTCTCGCTACTTCCGGCCGCAGTTGCCGCTCAACCTGCTCCCGGACAATCTTCCAGGCATCGTCGAACTGAGCGCTCAGGTCACCGTCAACTTCGACCTCGATCTCCGCCTCTGCCCTCCGGTTGTTGTAACCAAGATCGGATTGCAGTTTGCTGTAGGAAACACGGATTTTCACGCTTGCTTCCCTCCTTTATCTGACAGTTATTAACATATTGTGGATATATGTGTTATCAAGTCATGATGCGCGGGTTCTAGTCGGGCTCCCGGCACCAGACCACCCTCGCCTTGCCAAGGCGATGCCCACCGGGTTCAGCTAAGCCGCCCTTAACTCTCTCTCTCTCTCTGAATAACTGCATTTGCTCATACTGTTTCCCCGGGGTAAGCTGGAACCATATCCGCTTCAGCTCATCAAGCGAATAGTCCCGGGCCAGCACGACGCCTTTCCGGCGCAGCTGGCGAAGCAGGTAGGAGCGGGTAAGCTGTCTCATGGCATATCCTCCGGCTTGTACGATGCCAGCGCAGCCTCTAACCGCCTTCTTTCTTCTGGCATAAGCGCCACGAAGTATTCCTCGCCAAGATCAGCCCCTGGAGCATGCATATAAATATCCCGAATCTCTGCCACGGCATGGTCCGCCTTTTGCAGCCGGTCAAGGAATCGGTCATGCTCAGCTTTTATTTTGTCGTAGGCCTGCTGCAGGGCACTATATGCATCATCAGTCCACATCTCGATCGTCGCCCCCTTCTCTCGGCACTCCCGCCAGGGCCACCTGGTAGGCCACCGCCCTGGGCGGCCACTCCAGGGTCACCCCGATGCCGGCCATGGTGGCCGTGACGTTGACGCCCTCTGCTTCCGGGCAGCCGGTGAAGGCATACCACGGATGCCAATGGATAAACTCCAGCACCAGGCTATTCAGTTGCTTCCTCGCCTTCGGCTGCCAGTACAGGCAGCAGTACAACTGCCGCTCTGACCACTCCGGATGCAGCTCTCGCATCCTTGCCGCATACTCCCCGATCGGGAAGGCGTTCCATATGACGAATACCGGCTGGCCCAGGTCGTACACCTGGTCGAACAGCTTGGCGCCCGGTGGGCAGCCCTGCTTCTTTGCATGGTTCGGGCAGCCCTTGGGGTGGCCAGGGTAAGGCCGGGAACAGAGGCCACGGACCGAATGGTCGATTATTGGGTCGATTTTAGCAATCATCCTTGTTACCTCACCTTCTTAACCCTCTACCGGCGATTTTTCCGCGCCGACAAGTTTGGTTTATAATTGGACCCTAAGATTTTGAACTGGAGGCACATGCATGATCAGATTGCTACTCTACCTAGTTGCTGCTGCCGTTATCTTCGGCGCCGGTTTTGCAGTCGGACGCTCGTACACCGGCAGGAGCTCCAAAGTCAATTCATACCTCAAAGGCATGCGATCCGACAGGGATCATGGCAACGATGCTTAGGCCTTCTCCGCCAGCATCAAGAAGTGTTTCCGCCAGCACTTCCAATACCGCTCCCTGGGCACGTTGCA
>JAHFCR010000079.1 GCA_023249405.1 Peptococcaceae bacterium
CAGGCATAGATCACCATGGCCGGGCTGGGCACTGAGACAGCCCCGAAGGGCCCCAGCCTCTGCAGCGAACCCAACAGGCCACCGGTATTGCTCAGCAGTACGAAAACCGCCCGGCGGTACAGGGCGTCGACCGGCAGGACCAGGCTGGAGACGATGCCGATGTTGACCATCGCATTCACCGCATTAGACCCTGCGGCAGCGCCCATTGTTTGAAACAGGGCACCCATCTGCTCGATCACGCCGGCCACCAGCACGATCCCGTACAGCAGGAAGATAACCACTCCGTTGGCCAGAGTGGACATGACAGTGCTGCCCAGCATGGCCAGGGCGAGCATGATCAGCGACTGCAGCAGGAACAGCGGCAGCACCGTCCAGGGGCCTTGCAGCGCCACGCCAAACTGCCAGGCCATCAGGCCCCACAGGGTGAAGAAGAAGAAAGCGGCATAGGCGCACAGCATCAAGCCGTAACCCAGAAACTTGCCCAGCAGGACCTGGCTGCGGGAGACAGGTGCCGCCAGCAGGGCGTAGGCGGCGCCGGATTCGATCTCCCCGGAGATCGCCCCCACCCCGGCAAAGCCGGCGATCAGCGCCGTCAGGAATGTGGCCAGGTAGAAGGCCATGCTGAACAGGCCAAACCCGGACACCTGGCGCTGCAGATCGTCGATATGGGCGCCCAGGTAATGCAGCCCCAGCCCGAAAAGCAGGAGATACACTCCCGTCAACAGCAAGCCGGCCAGGATCACCTTCTTGCGCAGCACCTCCAGGAAAGCGAAGCGTGCCATCACCAGGATCCCTCTAAGCATCACTCTCACCTGCCATCAGTTCCACAAACAATTCCTCCAGGGAGTTCTGCGCCATGGAGAGGTTGTAGATCTTGCCGCCGCCGTGCACCACCGACTCTGCCAGCAGGGGCAGCTTATCCTGTTCATCAATCCGCAGCCTGAGCCTGGAACGGCCGGTTGCCAAGCTTTCATCCTGATGCAGCAACTCGGCGATCTGGGCAATGCTTGCCAACAGGGCGGGGGACAACTCACCGACGTCCAACTCCACCTCGTGGTGCTGCCCCATCCCCAACAGATCTTCCAGCCTGCCGGTGGCCACGATACGCCCTTTCTTGATCACGGCCACCTTCTGGCAGACCTTCTCCACCTCGGTGAGCAGGTGGCTGTTGAGAAAAATAGTCATCCCCTGATCCTGAAGCTGCTGCATGATCTCCCGGATCTCCCGCCGGCCCAGGGGATCGAGGGCAGAGGTGGGCTCGTCCAGGAACAACAGCCGCGGCTGCGGCAGCAAAGCTACCGCCAGCCCCAGGCGCTGCTGCATGCCCTTGCTAAAGGTGCGCACCAGCCGCTTTTCCAGCCCCTTCAGGTCCACCATGGCCAATGTCTCCGGCATACGCCGCCGGGCCTCGCCCCGGCTCAGGCCGTGCAGGGTGCCGTGGAACTCCAGCAGCTCGCCCGCAGTCATCCAGTCGTGGTAGCGAAAATTCTCCGGCAAGAATCCCACCTGCCGCCGGGCCTTCAGGCTGCCGTGAGGCAGACCGAGGACACGCGCCCGGCCGGAGGTGGGAGTAAGTAAACCTACTAACATCTTGATAAAAGTGCTCTTCCCGGCCCCGTTAGGGCCCAGGAGCCCGAAGGCCTCTCCGGCGCCCAGGGAGAGGGAGATGTCGAAACATCCCCCTCCGCCAGGGTAGAGTTTGGTCAGCCGTTCTGTCTCCAATACCGGCGTCAATCCCACACCACCATTCACAGATCAAACTCGCATTGCAGGATGTTATTTGATGTCAGCTGCCAGGGCCACCGCCTGGTCAAGGCTGAAGTTTCCCTCCAGGGCGTTCCAGACTGTGCCCTGCGGCCACATCAGCACCTTGCCGTCCAGCGGGTGCCCGGGAAGCTGCTCGCCTGGCTGCTTGTGCAGAGTGTTGGAATTTTGCGGCGGAGTGAACAGGACTCCCTGGCTGCCGTTGACATCGACTTCCTGAATGCTGCCGCCGCGATTGTCGATCCCGAAATCGGGGATCATCAGGGTGCTGCCATAGATGTCGACGCCGGCCAGGGTGCTGCGCATGCTCTCGGGCAGGATCGGAACGGCCAGCAGAGCCTTCCGGACCTGTTCAAGATCGACACCCGGGGGCACCGTCAAGGCCGGCGACAGCGAGCGGCGCAGCACCAGAGGGGATGCTGATCCTGCCTGTTCAAAGGTCTCCGCCACGGCACCGGACATCTGGACGGTGAAAGTTTTCCCGTCAAGGCTGTCCGGCAGCAGGCTCTTGCTGCCCAGGCTGGTCAAAAAACTGTTGATGCCGGCTACTTTGGGGGTGGACAGGAGCCTCTCGCCCTGGGTCAGCTGCAGGTCCCCGGCCCGCTTGTAGCCACCAATGGCTTCAGGAATGGTGATCTGCTGACCGTTAATAGCCACCGTGTTCGCATCGATCAGGCTGCTGTCCTGCAGTTGCTCATGGTTGAAGGTTCCGAAGCTGTCCAGGTCAACCTTCTGGCCATTTGCCCGGAGGGCATTCTGCAACTGCTGTACATCCGCCGGATCGAAGTGCAGCACCTGCACCCGGTTGACCCGGAATATGGTTAAAACCTGGGCGGCAAAACTGCGTGCCGGGCCGAAGCTGAAGATTCCGGCCAGTATTATTACTGCCGCCGCGGCGGCGATCAAGCCCTGGTAACGCTTCACGATTGTCATTGCTCCTTTCGTTTCTGCGAGCTGTTGGTCCGGAAAAATTCCCTCCGGATACCGGGATTCCGCTCTCTTCTGTATTGAACCTGCTGTCGCTGCCTGGTAGGGATCGAGCAGGGCGGCCACCTGGTCCTGTTCCTCCTGAAGCCGCCTCAGGCGACTGCGGCAGGCCCGGCAACGGGAGAGATGAGCCTTCACCGGCGCCATCTGCCGCGGCGCCAGCTGTTCGTCCAGGTAGGCCAGCAATTCCCCTTCGGTGTAGCACATGATCACTCATCCTCCTTCTGCTGCTTGTACAGTTCCAGAAACCGCCGCTGAGCCCTGGCCAGCAGGGTCCCCACCGATCCTGGAGCGATCTCCAGGGCGCCGGCAATCTCCTGATAGGCAAACCCGGTGTGCCGCAACAACAGCGCCAGCCTTTCCCGGGCGGGCAACCGGTCCAGCGCCTCCCTTACGGCACGCACCGTATCCTGCCTCCACACGCCCTCTTCCAGAGGGATCACCCTGCGATCGGCAGGCTCCTCCGCCTGGAGCTCCCGCCGCTGCCGCCGCTTCTCGCCGCGCAGGTAGTTCAGGGCCAGCCGCGCCCCCACCTGGTGCAGCCAGCCCCCGATATTCTGTTTGGTCGGGGGCGGCACGGTATACAGCTTGAGGAAGGTTTCCTGGGCGATATCCTCCGCCGCCGTCCGCTCACCAAGCAGATAGGTCAACTGGCGCACCACCTGATCGTGAAAGCTGCGGTAGGTCTCCTCGTAGGAGACACCCACAGGCGCCTTGCCCAGGCTGTCCTGCCCGGATTGGTGAGAGCTTGGTACCGCTCGATCAGACATGGCCATTGCTCCTTGCCTTGGCTTCTTCGATTCTGAGCTTGGGAATCACGAACCTGCCTCCATGATAACCCAATTGTTTCGCCCTGCAAAATTCTCTATGACCGCCATACAACCAGCCGTATCACCTCCCTGTTCGCGCTTGCCCTTACAAGATATAAACACCGGCGCCCGTCTTTTTGTGACAACCCGTTTCCGGTTGATACGAAATATTCATCTATTGCCG
Organism: Peptococcaceae bacterium; assembly: GCA_023249405.1. Classification (GTDB taxonomy): domain Bacteria; phylum Bacillota; class DSM-12270; order Thermacetogeniales; family Thermacetogeniaceae; genus Palsa-1188. The sequence goes on from JAHFCR010000079.1 coordinate 3,745, forward strand.
GCTGAGATTCTGGTTGAGCCCAACGGCAACCCAGGGCTGATCAGAAGCCGGCAGAGGCCTGAAGACCCCTGAAAGACAGGAAGGAGTCATAGCCTGATGTCGGCCGCGCCCAGAGGGCACCCGGCGGTAATCGGTTGGATAATTATAGTTTCGAAAAAAAACATTTAGTATTAAGTAATTATTTGTCATATCAAGGAAGGAAATGTTAATTAAATGTTGAATACACCATATAAGGTACATATTACCTAGATAAGCAGGTTTGCGTACCGTTTAACCCACCGGCGTTATCAATAGCGCAAGGGTGGAGCATTGGCCATGGATAACAGGCAAGCGAAGGGAGGTGCGGGGTAGTTCTTTAATGCTTCACAGCTTCAAGATCAAAGAGTAAATCAGTCGAATCAGTAGAAAAAGGGAGGAATCGGCATGCCAGGAGTAGGCAGCCCGGCCCCGCCTTTCAGCGGGCACGATTTTATCAATGGCACCACCTTCAATTTGGCAGATCATACAGGGGAGGTGATCCTGCTAGTTTTCGGCGCCTACTGGTGTCCTCATTGCGACGCTGAGGTTGCGGGTTTGCAGAACATCTGGCACGACTTTGAAGGGCATGGAGTTCAGGTGATCGAGGTTTGTGTCGACGGAACGGAAGCTCAAAACTACACATGGCTGCATGACGATCACGGGGCTACCTACCCGGCCATTTTAGACACCGCCTCGACTTTTTCCGCTTACTCGCCGAGTCAGGGAGGCGTACCCCATAACTACATCATCGGACGCGACATGGTAATCAGGAAGGACCTGCTGGGGGAAACTCCGGAAGATGTTCTGAGGGGCCATCTCATGGATGTCATCTACATGCGTCACCCGATCGATCTGGAACTGGTGATGGATGTCTCAGACAGCATGAACGACAGCCCTCCAAGCGACCCTGGCGGTGACCACAAGCTGGCCCTGATGAAGCAGGCGGCCACCATGATCACCGACTTTATGAAAGACCACGGTCAGACCGACGACCGCATGGGCCTGGTCTGGTTCACCGATGATGCCAGCGAATACCAGAACACCCTGCACCAGAAGCTGCTTCCGGTGCCCGCCAACTGGGCCGATCTCAGAGGCCAGATCACTGCCCATGGCACCGGCATGTACACGGCGATGGGCGCAGGCGTGCAGAAAGCCCTGGAAACTCTGGCGCCCAGTGCCCACCAGCGTTTCATGATCCTTTGCACCGACGGTATGCAGAACATTGAGCCGAAAGTTACCCCGGTAGGCACCCACTTCGAGATCATCGACAGCGGCGGCTGGGTAGCAGGCGCCCATTCCAGTGTTCCCGCCCATCCGGGGGTGGACATCGCCTCTTACAACACACGCATTCACACTATCGGGATCGGGATCGAGGCCACCTACGCCGGGCTCTTGAACGACCTTGCGCATGCCACGGGCGGGTTCTACCGGGGCACCAACGACCCGGATCACGACCTGGACCTGATCTACTTTCTTGACCTCTGCAACTGCATGGCCGCCGGCTCACCGGCCGTCGTCCACCACGGCGTGGGGCGGCTGCAGCCCGGAGAGTGCGAGGCGTCGGAGTATTTCTGCCTCAACCGGTCAGTCAGAAAGATCTCGGTGATGCTCTCCTGGAAGAGTTCCGAGGGAAGCGACCTGGCCTTCTGGCTCTATACGCCCGATGGTACCCTGCTGCACCTGGGACAGGAGATGCAGTTGTTTGAAAACCACTGCCTTGCCACTATCTATCTGCCGAAAAGCCAGAATGGCGCCAGCCCGGCTCATGCAGGCCAGTGGCGCATGGCGATCAGGGGCGAGTCCGGGCATTCCGGCGCCGGCTACCACGCCCTGGCGGTGGCGGAAGACCGGGATGTTCATTTCCATCTGGGCATACCGGACAAAATCTACGAGGTCGGAGACCTCCTGCCGATTAAAGTAAGACTGACAGAGTCAGAAAAACCTGTCCTCAAGATCAAAGATATCATCATGGAGACGGCCCAGCTGCCGCTGCCCCCGGCCGAACTATGCGCCCGCTACACAGCAGCAACATCGCAGTTCTTTCAGCTCGCCGCTGCCTGGTCGCGACGTTATACGGAAAATCCCCTGGCGTTGAAACTACGGGCAATGGCCTCCGATCCTAAAATAAGGAAATTGCTGAAGCCTGTCCGGAAACAGTCCACCCTGCTGGAGGGCAGCTTGACCTGCCAGGCCACGGATAAGGAGATCATTCTGCCTGTCCTCCTCAAACAGCCCGGACTGGTATCCTACAAGGTCACCGTTGTCTGCGAGACCCCGAACAGCGGGCCGATCTGCCGCACCGATATGGTATCCGTTCACGTTGGACCGGGCCGGGCCGTTTCCGGTCAGACCAGGATCAGCCTGGTGGAAATAAACGAAAAAGAGAACGGTGGGGCGCTGTTCTACATAACCCCTAAAAACGAATATGGGCAGCTGCTGGGCCCAGGTGTGGAGCAGGAATTTCGCGTTGAAGCAGGCCATCAGGACGTAAGGGTGTCGGTCGAGGACCTGTTGGACGGAACCTATCGCCTTGAGGTCAGCACCGTCGGCCACAAGCGAAAAACCCCTGCCAAGATAATGCTTAAGGGGCAGGTTCTCTGGAACAATGAACTGAACGGTGAATAAACAGGGAGCGCCTGTTTGGTTTCTAACAAAGAGCTACAGCCCTCGGAACGCCTGTGGAAACGCTTGAGCTATTATATGCAACCGACCGCGTTCCGCGCGGTCGGTTGCATATAGGATTGGGCAGTACTGGAATGAAATGGGAAAATACCCCCCTGCCCCTGCCTCCGGTGCCCACGCCGCGGAATCTCCAGCCTTTTATTTAATCAGATGATCAATTGTTTTGACAAGTGCATAATTCTTGCTTTCCATCGAGATAAGTACCAAATATTATTTTGTTACCTTTCGGTGAAAAATCTGCACAAACAATATGTGCAGTTGTGCTAAATACAGCATTCTTATTATTGTTAATATAATTGTAACACATGAGTTTGTTTTCTTTTGAGCTGTTTTCATCTACAACATAAAGAATTAAATGATCAGAAACAGCCATGATTGTAATTCTACCATTTTCCGAAATAAGGTTTGATTCGTAATTCTTGCTGCTGTTGAGCACAGCAAAAGCGTCATTATTCTCACACAACATACTGACAAGAATATCTGAATTGTTCGGTAAATAACGACACCAACTTAATTCAACAAGCCCATCCGGATATTTGAAGTCTTTTCCACCATATAGAGTATTTTTTTTCATTGAGCTAATATCTATCATGCTGATATCAGAATTCTGATCTGTTATATAAAGCAACTTTGAGTTATCATTAGCCCATACTAAGCTAATGTAGCTTTTAGAGTTATTATCAATTTTTTTCCTCTCAGACGATTTATTATCGGTAACATACAGCCCATCTGCGCAGACCTCTGCTAAATATTTCATGTCCGGAGAATAACATATAAATTTATCGGCATCTGGTTTTGTGAATTCCTTGATGAGCGACTTACTTTTTTTATCATATATAATAGCTTTTTCTGCATTTTGGTATCCAATCTGCTGGTCATTAAGTAATATATTATCTCCATAATTAATAGAAAAAGGGCCATCATATAACAAATCACTGGCGCTCGTGTCTATGTTGAAGGAAAACAATTTCAAATATGGATCCTCGCCTGGCTTTTTAAAAGCCAATAAAACATTTCTGTCATCATACCAGCGACACTTTGACAATACATATGATTTTGTCTTGTCAAAATCAAACTTGATCTCCACCGGATTGTTATCTTGTTTGAGGTTGGTATCTTTATTTGAGCTGGTAACCATTTTATTTGAACATCCGGAGATATTAAACAACATCAACGCTCCCATAATTGCAATTACGAAATATCTTTTCATATTTTCTTCTTCCTTTCATCATAATTGTAGTAAACTTTATTATAAAAGAAATGGGTTGTACAAGCCAATAGCTGTAGAGTAATATCTACAGCTATTGGCATATCAACAATCATTTAATGTATTGATATGGTTTGATGCAGTTTAAAGTCAAATCTCGGCCGCTATGGACGCTCTGGCAATTAGGGTGTGAGCAAACCTGTACATGAACATGACCATCTGAAGTGTTTTGGTTACCAAGATATTGACCCGAAGAGACCGACTTGCCTTCTAGTAATGCTCCTGTGCCGTCGATATTGTTTAAATGCTGAAAATTCATTGTTATCTGAAGCGAGGAATTATAAATATTTACGTATTTCCCGCTGGTGCTTGACAGGGAAACAACACCGGATATTGGTGAATAAGCAGCAGCGGTAGGTGATACAGCATTCTTTAAGTCAACACCTTCGTGGCACCAATTCTCGTACCCTGGATCTTCGCCCCACTCTCCACATAAGTAATAGGAGTACTGAATATTAGGATAGTTAAGGGTGGAGTTTTTGAAGATCTTCCGAGCACCTGCTTTTGCATCGCTAACTATACCGCTAATTGTACTATCTGTCGTATTTACATTAGGATGAAACCATTCATCTGTTCCACCTCCATCTGGGACTGATGCAACACAAGTATACCCCGATGGAGGTGTACTTAAAATTGAATCTGGACTTGCGCCATTTTTAATTGCTGTAATTGCTGTATTATATCGTGCAAGCTCCTCCGCATTAAGCTCTTTCGTCAATATAGAATTCGCCTGATCCAGCGTCATCTTTGATATCTCATCGTAAGTATAGCCCTTATCAACCAAGGCGTCGATTTGAAATAAAGCAAAATGTTTTTGTTCTGAAATATTCTTTTCAATAGCCTTGGGATCAGTTAACTTCTGTGCCGACTCATCTGTTGCATAAGCAAAAGTCATAGAGCACAGAACCATTATTATTGAAATTATCATCGTCGCTATTTTTCTTTTCAATTGCTTCTCGCCTCCTTTTTATTTTGGTATCTTAGCAATTTATGTGCAATTTAGTTAGTTCGACGGTATCATCGCCTTTCTCGTAAAGCATTATTCGACACGCTAAAAGGCCAATCCTCAAATCCTTTTTTAACCATAACATATATGATAAATTATGGCAATATATATTTATAAATACATATTTCTACATATTATGCACTCTGCTAATGACTACCTGCCTTCTGATTGTTACGAACGCTTACTATCTAGAGAGTGAAACAAAACACTGACGACAGCTAGATTTCTGGTTCGTGTACAAATATCATGCCGAAATTGATACCAAATCAGAGCTTCCTGCAGACTCGTAAATAACAAGTAGGTATAAAGCTCGTCAAGGCCAGCGGGAACGCACGGAAGAGTTTCATGTCGAAACGATGTGCCATGCCTTGAAAGCATCCTGGACAGGCTATCATAACTGGTTTTATAGACTCTGCAGCAAGCGCAAGCTTCAGGAAGATACCCTTGCTTTCGGCTAACGATTACTGTTACCCGCATCGCTTGGGACTTATACCATGCCGGGGTGTATCGAGAGGGATAGCGCCGCAGTAATTATCTGCGGCGCTATCCCTCTCACAGAACCGTGCGTACGGGCCGCGTACACGGCTCCTGGCAAACCTCAGCCGCCTCATAGTAGCGGCGCAAGATACCGACATTGAACGAATCCAGACTGACCAGTCCAAGCTCCCGAAGCCAACTGTTAGGCAGAGCCATGCTAATCAGCGGACTGGCCGAGTTGCGCCACCTGTACATGGAGATTTTCTCGAACTCCCCCTGGTAGTTGCGCCGATGCAGCGCCTTGAACAGCGGTTTCCAACTTTTCCATTCCTTCATCTGCTTCATCCGCAGTCTGCGCCTAATCCACTGCATCAGTTCCCGAAAGACGCCTTTGCAATTAGCTACCCTGAAGCAGTTCGCCCAGCCCAGCCCCGGAGGACGGGGTTCAACTGCCTCACCATCTCTTCCACATTCATGCCGTGGTTGCGGGGGGTGAGTTGCCGTATCCGGTCTTTGAAGGCTTTGATTTTCTTCGGACTGATGGCGGCACATTTGGGATAGATGACAAAGCCGAGATAGGCAAGTCCCTCTTGAGCAGAGGCGATGTGGTCTTTTTGGCGTTGACAGTGAGCTTCGGGTCGCCTTCCAGGAACTGCGTGGCGATTTGCTGGTAACGCCCGCCTCTTGCTTGGTGGGGGCAAATACCAGAATATCGTCGGCATAACGGACGATACGGATGTTCCTTGCCTTCATCTCCTGGTCGAAACGGTCAAGGTAGATGTTGGCAATTAACGGTAAACAGACCCCACCTTGAACGCTGCCGAAGTTAGTTGAGCACGAGGCAGCCCCCTGGGCACCTTAGGCAGCAGGACGCAGTTGGTAGTACCGAGAATAGCACCGGAGAGATCCTCGAATTCCCGGCAAGCATGAAAAGTGTAAAGCGGCTTATTGATTGATGAAACCCTAATATGGACTATCTTAGTCTACTTTACGGCAGGCCAATTCCTGTGATCCACATCCCCTAGCTATTCTTGGCCCTGATCTGATCCACTAGTTCCTCCAAGGTGATACCGGCCATGCGCCCGGCGATCTGCTGCTCAAGCTGCAGCCAGTTCTGCTTGAGCGGGCATCCGGGCGCCCTGGGGCAGCCGTCGTGTCCGAGAAAGCAGCGGTTCATGGCCAGCTTGCCCTGCATTACCTCCACGATCTCCAGCAGGCTTACCTGCCCGGGCTCCCTCGACAGGGAAAAGCCCCCCTGGGCACCGCGGTGGGAGCTGACAACACCGCCCTTGACAAATTTCTGGAGGATCTTTTGCAGGAACTCCACTGGCACGTCCTGGGCTTCCGCAATCTCCCAGGCGCTGACCACCGTCCCCGGGTGCGCAGCCAGATGCACCAGCGCCCGGATGGCGTACTCCGTGTTGCGCCTGATGATCTCCATTACCGGTCTCATCCCTTCCGCATTCAATACTGGGCGTTATTCTATCCCTTACGCGATTCAACGAGCCGGGCATGCGGGCAACCATCCCCGGCATCACCCCGGCTCAGATACTCGCTATTCTTCTTTAATCTGCCCATCGGTCCCGATAATCGCCACACTCCAGGGGATCATCCTGCCGCTGGCGATCAGCGCCTGCTTGACCATCTCCACGATCCCCCCGCAGCAGGGAACCTCCATGCGCAGCACGGTAACGCTCTTGATCTCGTGCGCCTTCAGGATCTCCGCCAGCTTCCCGGCATAGTCGGTGTTGTCCAGCTTGGGGCAGCCGATCAGGGTGATCCGGTTGCGCATGAAGGCGACATGGATGCCGGCGCAGGCATAGGCCGTGCAGTCGGCAGCCACCAGCAGGTGGGCGTTGTCGAAGTAGGGAGCGTTGGCCGGCGCCAGTTTGATCTGGCAGGGCCACTGGCGCAGCTGCGATGCCGGAACGGTAGCCCTGGTGGCAACCGCTGCGTGCGCGCACTCACCCCTCTCGATGATCCGGGCGCTGGTACCGGGGCAGCCACAGGCCAGCCGATCAGGCGCCGCCGGCAGGGGATCCCCTGCCGCTGCCCCATCGAAATCGGCAGCCTCCCGCTCCTCCAGCGTGATTGCGCCCGCAGGGCATTCCGGCAGGCAGTTGCCGAGACCGTCGCAGTAGGATTCCGAGACCAGCCTCGCCTTGCCGTCGACCAGCGCCAGGGCCCCCTCGTGACAGGCGTCCACGCACAGCCCGCAGCCGTCGCACTTCTCCGCATCTATCCGTACAATTGCTCTTTTCATGCAGTATCTCCCCCCTATCGCTATCGGTGCAACTTATATAAGATTATTTTAGTCCACTATTGGCCAATCCGTCAATTCAGATCTTTATTGATCAAAGCAGCCCGGTGCAGTCAGCCGCCGGCAAGGTGACCGGTGCCAGCAGAGCCGCGATTGTCCGGGTGCATAAAGACGGCAGTCATTGCCTTAACGGATCTTAAGGTTCGGCTGCTATTTGGCCGATCCCACTCTTCGTTTCCTTGCAGGAACTGCTATAAGCCCTGATCTGCATATCGACGTCCTTGGCAGTTGAAGCATCCATCCAGGCGAAGCAATGGCCATAGTTCGTGTAATAATAGCGCGGATCGGTAATTACCAGGCACTCGCCTATCCCCGCCCTGCAGCAACCCTCGCACATCTCACATATAGGAGCGCCGTTTCCCGCTCTTCTGATCTGAATAATTTCTCTAGAAGTATATTTCAACATGTCAGCCTCCGGCGGTCACATTATCGGACAAACACTTAATATACTCCTTGACAGCCGGATCGCTTACGTTAAAAAGCCCGCGATTCAAGAACGGGCTTCGCGGGCCACCTCTCCTTCAGGGTAGCCGCCGCCTCTTGCAGCATGGCGAGGGAATGCTCCGTCTGGGTCTACAGACCCCTCCGGTGGGCATACCGGCGGTGCTCCACCATCATGCAGCGGTCATGGACGGCACAGAGACCCCGGTTGACAGCCTCCCCGATCGCCTCACCGGAGGCGCAGTTGAGCTGGAACCAGATCATCGGGATCCCCCGCTCAGCCGTCTCCCCCACAAACATCAAGGCCTCGCCGGCAGGCCGGAAGAGATCCACCAGGTCTACCGCCCCCGGAACATCGGCCAACCGGCGGTAGACCTGTTCACCCAAGATCGATCCCGACGCATTGGGGTTGACCGGGATGATCCGGTAGCCCGCCTCCTGCAGGTAGCTGGCCACATGGTGGCTGGCCTTGTTCGGGTCCGTAGACAGACCCACCACGGCGATGGATTTGACGCCCGCCAGAATGGCGTCGATCTCCGCCTCGGTAACAGCGACACGCCCGGCACGCAGTTCCACTGCAGCCCCCTCCTTTCATCCGCCGGCAGGTTATCCGCATCATGTTATTGAACGATGCCGGCCCGACTGCCGGATCTTCTTTCTATAATAATAAATACTTTATTT
>JAHFCR010000080.1 GCA_023249405.1 Peptococcaceae bacterium
AAGAGTTGGAGACATCCAAGGAGGAACTGCAGTCGCTCTATGAGGAACTGGTAGTGGTCAATGCCGAACTCCAGACCAAGATCAGCGAACTGTCGAACGCCAACGACGATATCCGGAATCTGCTCAACAGCACCCAGATCGCCACCATTTTCCTGGATTACGATCTTAACATCAAACGCTTCACCCCGCTGGCCACCAATCTGATCAACCTGATCCCTGCAGATATTGGCCGCCCCCTGGGCCACCTTGTTTCCAAACTGAGACAGGAAGGCCTGGTGAGCGAGGTGCAGCAGGTGCTGGACACGTTGCAGATACTGGAAAAAGAGACGCAGACCAGGGATGGATGCTGGTACCTGATGCGAATCATGCCCTACCGCACCGCAGACGGCGCCATTGCCGGGGCGGTGCTCACATTCGCCAGCATCGACGCCCAAAAGCGGGAGGAGACGAAGCTCCGCGCCATCAACCAGGCGCTGCAGGATGCCCGCCGCGATTACGCCCAACTGGTGATGGAGAGAGTACCGGAGCCGTTGCTGGTGCTGGATGGGGAACTTCGGGTGATCACCGCCAACTCCATGTTCTTAAAAATGTTCAAGGTGTCGGCAGCAGAGACCGAGGGGCAGTTGCTCGATGACCTGGGCAACAAGCAGTGGAACATCCCCATACTACATGAACTGCTTGAGAAGGTGCTGAGCAACCATGTCCAATTCCAAGACTTCATGGTAGAGCAAGATTTTCCGGGCATCGGACGCAAACAGGTCCTGCTGGATGCCCGTATGATCGATCAGGAGAATAACGGTGTTAACATGATCCTGCTGGCCTTCGAGGATATCACTACAAGTGTGCCCCATAAAGCGAAACTTGCATCAGAAGCGGCTAAAACCCCATCCGATGCCTAAGTTTGCTTAACCCCACCGCTTCTGCAAGAATAGGGATTAAGAGTGGTTAACTATCGGACAAACCGGGAATGATCACAAGTTAATATTAGGCATTAAAGAATCTGCGGTTATGCTGGAGAGCGCGATTATTCTGCGCTCTTCGTTTATTTATTCCTATATTCTCATTATTATTTAATATAAGTCGAATAATGTTAAATAAATGGTGAAAATAAACATACTAACACTAGAAAAATATAAAGGATCTGGCAATATTGTAGCGAAAATATCTCCTGCTTTAAAAATATCGGAAAGATATTGTAAATATTGATAGAATCTCATGTCGTTGCCGACAAAGAACCAAGCAATATGCCCTAACGAACAGAGGAGAGGTAGAAGATGCGGGAGAATCAGGCAAGTGCCAGGCAAATCATCGACCTGCGCCAACGGGCGGAAAAGCTCCTGACTCGACAGGGTAGATGTAAACCAATCCTATCAATCACTGATCAGGACAGCCTGGTGCACGAACTGGAACTGCACCAGATCGAGGTGAGCCTGCAGAACGAGGAACTGCGCCGTGTACAGCTGGAAACAGAGCTATCGCGGGAAAAGTATGTGGAGCTGTATGATTTTGCACCGATCGGTTTTTTCACCATCGACCAGAACGGACTGATCCTGGATGTCAATCTTACCGGCACCACGCTCCTGGGGCTGGAAAGACACCATCTGCTGAGCAGGGCCTTCTCCCGTTTCGTCGTACCGGAATTCCAGGATGAGTTCTACCTGTTCTGCAAGCGGGTGCTGACCAGCGGCGCCAGACAGGAGTGCGAGCTGAAACTCTTGAAAAAAAACAGCGCCTGTTTCCATGCGCTGCTGGAAAGCATCGTCATACAGGATGGCAGCAGGGAGAAAAAATGCGTGCTGCTAGCCGTGCGCGATATTTCCGAGCACATAAAAATGGATGAGGAACGCTTGAGAGCAGCCAAACTGGAGTCGCTGGGCATTTTGGCCGGTGGCATTGCCCACGATTTCAACAATCTGCTCACCGCCGTTACCGGCAACATCTCCATGGCTAAAATGCAAGCCAGGCCAGGCGAGAAACTGCATGATATTCTGGACAAGGCGGATAAGACCTGCCAGCAATCCTTCGATCTGGCCCAGAGCCTGCTCACCTTTGCCAAGGGCGGCGCCCCGATCAAGAAAGCGGCCTCGGTCGCCGATCTGATCAGAGACTCGGCCGATCTGGCCATGACCGGCTCCAGCGCCAGGTGCCAGCTGCGGATTCCCGAAGATCTGTGGCCGGCGGAAGTCGACGAGGCCCAGATCGGCCAGGTAGTCCACAACCTGTTGATCAACGCCGCCCAGTCCATGCCCGAAGGTGGGACTGTCTGGCTGAACTGCGAGAACATCAATCTCGAAACAGAAGCCGGGTTGCCGCAGAATGCGGGAGAACATATCAGGATCACAGTCAAGGATGAGGGGATCGGCATCCCCAGAGAGTATTTAAACCGGATCTTCGACCCCTATTTCACCACCAAACCCCAGGGGAGCGGTCTGGGACTGGCCACCGCCTACTCCATCGTCAAGCTGCATGGCGGCCATATCGCAGTGGCTTCCGAGCCAGGCGAGGGAACAACTTTTCAGGTCTACCTGCCCGCCTCTTCCCAACTGAAACTGGCCGCTAAACAGCCAGCCCAGACCCCTGTTGCCGGGATGGGGAGGGTTCTGGTCATGGATGACCAGGCGGGGGTCAGAGAGGTGATGGACATGATGCTGCAGCACCTCGGATATGAAACTTGCCAGGCCACCGATGGCGCTGAAGCGGTCATGTTGTACAGGGAAGCGCAGGTATTAGACCGGCCCTTTGATGCGGTGATCCTGAATCTGACCATCCCCGGAGGCATGGGAGGCAAACAGGCAATAAAAGAACTATTGGAGCTGGATCCCGGCGTGAAAGCCATCGTGTCCAGCGGCTATTCCGATGATACCTATATGGCAGATTACCGGGACCATGGTTTCTGTGCCGTCATCCCCAAGCCCTTCCGGCTCGAAGAGCTGGACGAGACATTGCGCCAGGTAATTGGCAGATCGTAAAAAATCTGCCGCGCCAAGCAAGCGGTCTCAGGCCATTGACCTGTTCACCGCGCCCCGTTCTCGCTTTCCACCAGATCGGCTACCGGCACCTGGGTGCGTTCCTGAGAGTCCAGGTACTTCACCGTAGCCCGATCATTGGCCACCGCTTCGATCCAGACCGGGGCGCCCCGGTGCAGCACTTCGATGACGCCATAGGAATCGAAGATCTCCTGCGCTCTCTCAATATTCAACTCAGACCATCCCCTTTTGCTTTTACTGGGTTACCCGCACGTTGCTAGCATACCTCCAGGCACCGGATATTATCAGACGCTGCACCAAAAGTTTACGCCAGGCAGCAAACAAAGAGCGCCAGCTCATCAACACCTGGCGCTCCTATTTATTAGCGGGATGCATGTTCAGTTGGACCTCGATCCGAAATGGGCAGTTTTCATCATGCCCGGGACCAGAGACTGCAGCCCTCTTTACAGTGGGCAGTTGCCCGCAACAGGTATCTCTTCCTCAGCATGATTGACCTCCTTTCTGAATTCGCTATTTTCTTTTAAGATATACCAGATCGGCCTGGCTATATTTTAGTGATGTGTTGAGCATATTGCTGCTATTTACCAGTTACCCCCTGCTGCTTTTTCGCCGCCGATCTTCTGATGCGGCATTGCTAACAGTGAGGCAAGGGTTCCAGCGTTACTTATAGGCGACGGTCAGTTCGATCTCCACCGGCGAATTCAGGGGCAGGGCACAGACACCGACAGCGGAGCGAGCATGCCGCCCCTTTTCCCCAAACACCTCCTGGAGCAGTTCCGAGGCTCCGTTGATCACCTTCGGCTGATCGTAAAAATCCGGGGCGCAGGCCACGTATCCGGTCACCCTTACCACCCTGGCCACCCGCTCCAGGCTGCCCAACTCCTGCTTAACAATGGCCAGAGAGTTGATGACAGCAGTTCTAGCAGCCTCATAACCCTGTTCCAGGGAGACATCCTGGCCAACCCGCCCCCGGTGTTGCAGGACGCCGCCGCTAAAGCAGAGTTGTCCGGAAACGAACAGCAATTCATCGCTGCACACCGCCGGCACATAGGCCGCCACCGGCAACGGGGCCTCTGGCAGAGTGATCCCCAACGATGCCAGGCGTTCTTCTACATTCAACATTGTTCCCTCCTAAATTTGGTTAAAATCGTTCGTTAACGGCGCCAGGCATTTGTTTGTCTCCATGCCCTCCGGCAAGGCCGTTCTGCGCAGTGAGCGACAGGCGCCCATGGGGAACTATTGGCCGTCATCAGGTGGTCAAGCCATGATTCAGGCCAAAATTCAAATTCACCTTTGGCGGAGCGTCTTCCAAGCCGCTCAGAGCGGCCAGCAGTTGGCTCCAGTCATCGGCAATCACATCAGGAAGATAGGGGCCGAGTTCCTCCCGGGAGGCGATCCCCCAGGTGACCCCTACGGTGGCCACGCCGGCGTTTTTACCCGTCTGAACGTCGTACCAGCTGTCCCCCACATAGACCGCCTGATCCGCCTCCACCGCCAGGAGCCTCAGGCCCTTAAGCAGACAGTCAGGATACGGTTTCGGCCTGCTCGTATCCTCTACCGTGACCACATGCTGCAGATATTGGTCCAGCCCGGTCAGCGCCAGGTTGGAGACGGCTGGCTCCCTGCGTTTGGAGGTCACCAGAGCGAGCCGGTAGCCGGCACGGTCCAGGGCCTGTACCACTTCTTTGGCGCCTGGAAACAGTTTCAGCATCTCCTGCTGATGGTCCCGGTAAAATTCTGTATAGACTTTCAGAAACAGATCCGCCTGGCCCGGGGCATAGCTCTCGGCTACCTGCCGCAACGGGAGTCCGACGGTCTTCATCACTGCGCCGTCACTCCAGGGGATATCGAATTCCGCAAATACCCTCTCAAAACAGCGCCTGATCAGGGGTATCGAGTTGAGCAAGGTTCCGTCCAGATCAAAGAGCACAGCTTTCAGCTTCATCTTCACCCCTCCCGGTCTCGATTGTAGCACAAGCCCGGTCCGTTGCTAACCCCGCCACCCTGCCACAATGATGTGCATGGCATCTCTATGAGACATACAAAAGAGGAGACCCGACTGACCAGCCGCCTCTCAAGGAAGTTGCCTTCTTACGCCCACATATTTTTAAGGCTAGCCTTGAAATAAGGGCAAGGAAATAGATAATGCCAGGCTATCCGGCGCCGGAGATCTTCGACCTGGGTTGAGTGGCACGTTGCTCAGGATTTGAGCGGAGGCTTCTGCGCCAGCACGTACAGAGACCGCCACCCGGCTCCCAGCATGGATTTGGACGAGGAGAGATCATGCTTTTCCTGATAGTCGCGGATCGACCTGTACAGGGCCTCCACCACGTAGTCCGTGGTATGCCGTTCCTCAGGGGGCAGCTCACCGACAGCGGCTTCGATATCCCTGGGAGAGATCAGCATCGCCTCCCAGATCTCCTTGCCCTCAGCCAGGGCGGCGGCGGCACTGCAGCAGGCAGCCAGATTCTGACAGCCCTTGAGCAGGTAACGGACCTTGACCAGGCGGTCAGCAACCACCTTGACAAAAAAAATGATGCCATCGCCGCAGCCGTACTCGGTGAGCGCTACTCCGTCGGCGTCATCCAGCCTGCCACGGTGGCGCTCACTCCCTGCAAGATGGCGCAAGCGTTCCTGACTCATCGGAAACATCTCCCCAAACAGGCCTGCTTATTGATTGCTTCGCCTATATTATATCATGCCGGGCGCAGCCTGTTGGCGCTTCCTGCCCGGCAGATCATCCCCGGTGTCAGGATGAACTCTTACCCAACTTCCAGCCTGCCCGTTCAACCGATCACGGCGGCAGTTGCCCGGTCCACCCGGAACACAACCTTAACGGTAGTGCCTCCACTGCCTGTCTCCACCTCCAGGTCGGCATTATGCTGTTCGGCAATCCGGTAGCAGACGGTCAGCCCCAGGCCGATCCCCCGCTCTTTGGTAGTAAGAAAGGGCGTGCCCAGCCTCTCCAGCACCCGGGGTTCAATACCGGTGCCCTGGTCGCTGATGGACAGGATAACCTGGCCGCGGTCGAGATAGGTCATCACCGCCAGTGTTCCAGGCGCGGTCATGGCATCGAGGCTGTTCCGGATCAGATTGAGCACCAGTTGCCCGATCTGCTTCTCATCCATGTAGAGTTCAGGAATTGTCCCCAGATTGCAGGTCACGCCGTGTCCTCTCTTGATGGCATCGCCCCGGATCAGGGGAAGCAACGACCGCATGATGCCGTTGAGGTCCTGCAGCTTCAATTCGATCTGGTTATTGTTAGCCACGGAGAGGAATTCGGTAATAACAGCATTGGCCTGATCCATCTCGCTGATCATGATGTCAAAGTACCGCTTATGGGCGGCACATTCATCCTTGATCTGGAGCAATTGCAAAAAGCCCCTGACCGCAGCCATGGGGTTGCGAATCTCATGCGCAATGCCGGCGGCAATCTCACCAGCGAGGTTCATACGCTCCTGACAGGCTTTCATTCTCGCCATTCGTCTTATTTCAGTGATGTCCCAGGATGAAAACAGCAAGTATGACTGGTCATCATCCTGAATGATGACGCCGGAACCCAGCGCGACTTTGACATCTCCGGACCTGGCCCGAAACTCATATTCGATATCCGTAAATTCGCCACATTCCCTTAAAGGCTGCCATACCTGCAGTTGCTTGGACTTAACAAACACCTTCACCTTCAGTTCAGAGACCGTGCACCCAACGATCTCTTCCCGCTTATAACCGGTCAGTCTCTCAAAGCCCGCGTTGACATCCAGAAACCGCTCATCCCTGCAGGCAATCATGGCCTGGGGCGCTGGATTGTCATAAAATGCCCTGGAGAGACGCTCCAACTTCGCTTCCAACACCTGTTTTTTGGGCTGCGCTGCTTCCCGATGCTTTTGCCCGGCTTGCAGTTCTCTTTTCAGGGAATAAACCTGGCGGTGTATACCCGAGGCCTTCCGATGCTGTCCCGTCAATCTCTGCTCTTCCACCAACTGTTCACGTTCTCCTGTATATTTTACAAAAGTAACACTACAACATAATTTTACACCTTCCGCCCTTTCTCCTTTGGGTCTTTGGCCTCGTCTTTTGCGACTGATTAACCTGCGATTAATCGGTAAATATTGTCATTATTTGAATAGGGCCACCTTTTTTCGTGCCCATAGATCTCGCCACTCAATTTAAATAAATATAGAAACAATGCCTTAACGCGCCTCCCTCAAGCGCCAGGAACTGTTAAAGACTCTCCAACTGGGCAATTATACCCGAGAAGATCCCACTCTCCATTGTCTCAATCTTGCCCTGGTCCCCCAGGATGGAGATCTGGCTCTGGATCGGCAGAGTAGCCAGCAGGGGGATGCCTGTCTCCATGCTCACCTGCTGCCCCTTAGGCTTTCCGAAGGGATGCAGGACATCGCCGCAGCCGGGGCATTCCAAATAGGCCATGTTCTCCACCAGGCCGATAATCGGCACCTCCAGCAGGCGCGCCATCTTGATCGCCTTTTTGACGATCATCACCGCCAGGTCCTGGGGTGACAACACCAGAATGATCCCTTTCAGAGGCAGGCCCTGAAGGATCGTCAGGGGTACGTCGCCGGTTCCCGGAGGCAGATCCACGAAGAGATAGTCGAGCGGTCCCCAGTTCACATCCTCCCAGAACTGTTTGACAGCTCCCATCAGCATTGGGCCGCGCCATACCGCAGCCTCATCCTCGCGCTCAAGGATCAGGTTCAGAGACATGGCCTTGATCCCCAGCCCGGTCCTGGCCGGCTCCATCCCCTGGGGGCCGGTTTTGACGCTGCCGCCTTTCAACCCGAACATTCTGGGGATGCTGGGGCCGGTGATATCGGCATCGAGAATGCCCACCTGATGGCCTTTCTTGGCCATCAGCACTGCCAGCAGGGAGGTGACCGTGGACTTGCCCACCCCTCCCTTGCCGCTCATCACCGCCACCACCGACTTGATGTCGTTCCGGGCCAGGAACAGCGGCTTCGAGCATTCATCCTCGCAATGTTCGTGTTTTTTGGAACAGGATTCACATACAGAAGAATTAGCCATTTCCACGCCTCCTGAAGATTTGGTTAAACAATCAGGTGCATCGAGTGAGTTCCGGCACCCGATCCGCCACATACTAATTATAGACAGCAGAACTCGCCGCACCGGCGGCGGATCACTGCTATACCACCTCTTGCCTTCGGGAGAATGCAACTCCGCCGGCTACAGTTCCACGGCGCCCTGCTCCCGGTCCACCAATCCCCTATTGACCCGGCACTGGAACAGGCCTGCCAGGACTCCGGCCAACTCGTCACGGGCCGCCAATACCGCATCTTGATTGGCGCTGAACCCGTCCAGGGGAAAGAAGATGTCGGCGCTGTCCGGAGTGATCTTCCCGATCTCGCTCTGACGCCAGATCCACCGCCTGGTCTTGACTTGGTCGCCCCGGGCGTAAATCAGCTCTCCGGGCTCCAGTTGCTCTGGCTGATCCGTCCCGAAAGGGACGAAGCTGTCTCCTGGCCGTGAATACCGGATCTCGATGTCACCTTGCGCGCCCCGAAGATCATGAGCCCCGATCGGTATGACGTGCTTCAGGGAGATGACGTTGACCAGGTCAACGATGCCATTGATCCTGGGCAGTTCTCCGCTCTTGACGACACGCCTCAACAGGGCCTCCACCGAACTCTGGAACTTGTTCGGGTTGAACCCGAGCCTGGTAAAAGCCTGGCGGTATAGCCCCACCCGCGGATCGTCCCGTACATCTGTTCCGCCAAACTGCCTTCTGACGCTCTCAATGCTCTCATCCAGCAGGCAGTCGATGGCCGGTTGCCGGGGACCATTGTCGAGACCCCTGGCGACGACTACCCCAAAACAGGCATCCGGCAACTGCTGCCAGATCTCATCACGGACTATAAACTTCATGGCGGCAATCCCTCCGCCCCTAATCTACCACAAAATATCGCCGATTAACACTCAAGCGACCGTTAAACCCCCACCGGACCCTTTAATTCCGTCAATGATCACTCGGCCTCATCTCCAAGAGTAGGCACTGGAAAACATACATAAAAGGTTGTTCCAGTCAAACCTGTCTCTATCCTGATCTTAGCCTTATGTCTGGCAGCAATACTGTAACTGACCGCCATTCCCAGGCCGGTCCCGTTATCTTTGGTGGTAAAGAACGGAGTACCGATCTTCTCCAGCACCTCCGGGGGAATCTCCGGACCCTCATTTTGCACCGCCAGCACTACTTCCGCGCCGTCCAGACAGGTCCTGACGGCCAGTACACCCTTGGGAGGCATCGCTTGCAGACCGTTGCGGGCAAGATTGAGAATGACCTGCCGGATCTCATTGCCATCGAGCAAGAGATCGGGGAGATCGCCCAACTCCAACGCCACCTGCTGATAATTCTTGATTGCCTCCGCCTGAATTAGCGGCAGCATCGCTTCCACAATACCGTTCAGGCCCTGTCTTGTTAAATTCACTGCCCTGTTCTTGGCCAGGGACAGGTATTCCGTGATAATGGAATTTGCCCGGTCCAGTTCGGCGATCATGGTGTTAAAACGTTTCTTATGAGAGGCAAATTCCTCCTTTTCCTCAAGGACCTGCAGATATCCCCTGACCACAGTCATCGGGTTTCTGATCTCGTGACCGATACCCGCCGCCATCTCTCCCACCAGGTGCAGCCGGTCGAGACGGGTCATCTCCTGTTCATATTTCTTGCGCTCGGTGATGTCTATCCATGCCCCTAACAGGCAGGGTTCTCCATTGAGCGTGATGATCTCGCCGGACCAGAGAATATCTCGCTCCTCACCCTTTTTGTTCCTGATCACGGTCTCCAGATTGGTGGCAGAGCCATATTCTTTCACCAGATCAAATGCCTGTTGGCGTTGCTGTTCTTTCGAGATATCGATCATCTTTCGCAGCTTACCGACTGTCTCCTGGCGTGAAAAACCAGTCACGTCCAGCCATCTCTGGTTAACGTCGAAAAGCCAGTAGTCGGAAAGATGTGTGATTGACATGGCGCATGGGCTGGCATGAAAGGCCTTGAAAAACCGTTCTTCTGACTGGCGCAGTGCTTCCTCTGCCTCTTTGCGCTCGGTAATATCATCATCTATGACAAGCAGGTGCGACTCACCGCCGGAGGTGCACCTGCTCAGCCTGTCTTCGAACCATGCCTGTTTCCCAGAGGTATTCCGGCCGTGGTGCACCTGAAGATGTTCAGAGGTTCCGGTTGAGAGCACCCGTTGTGCCATGTCCAGCAAACCTGTTTGCTGCCAAGTTTCAAGGCATTTAAAATTCTGCTGCAGAATCTGTTCCTTTGATCCTCCAGCCATTCTTGCCGCGGCATCGTTCGCAAAAACGCACTGCCCTGAGGAGTCAAAGGTGCAGATGCCAAGCGGCAATGCATCCACTATTGCCCGGTTGAACTCCAGGGCATCGGCGATCTGCTGCTCCATCCGCTTCCTTTCAGTTATATCGCGGGCATAGACGGCAATACCGACCTGACAGGGGTAAGCGTTGAAGGCGAACCATGAGTCTTTATAAACCCCCTTTTCTTCAAAATGCACCGGTACTCTTTCGAACATTGTTTGGCAATAGTTCTTATAATGATTTGAGTTTACCAAGTCAGGGACAACATCCAAGTATATCTGACCCAACAATTCAGCCGGTGGCTTCCCGATATAACTTGCGCATTCCTGGTTGATATAGATGATGCGCCACTCTTTATCGAGAGCGATAAACGGATCCGAGATACTGTTCAGGATGTCGGAGATATCCTGCTGCGATTTCTCTAGTTTGGCCTGGGTCTCTTTGCTCTCGGTAACGTCGACATAATAGATGCAGAGGCCATCTGGCGAGGGGTAGGCGTGAAAATCATACCATCGCTCACTGATTAGTGAATATGCCTCGAAACATACTGGGGTCTGTTCTACTATCGCTTTATGGCACATCTCGTAGAAGACTTCGCTGTAATTCGGAAAAGCCTCCCAAAAAACCTGGCTGATCACATTGGCTTCATCCTGCAGCCTCAACTGTCTTCTCGCCTCGGTATTGACATAGGTGAACCGCCACTCCCGGTCGAGGGCGATGAAGGCATCGCTGATGCTTTCAACGATATTGGTGATCTTTTGGTTGGCAGCCTGTAGCGCGAGCCCTGACTCCCTGCGTCTTTCTATTTCCCCTTCCAGCATCCTGGCATTATTGATAAGCTCTTCATTCATGGCAGCCAGTTCCTCGTTAGCTGCGGCCAGTTCCCCGGTGCGTTCAAACACTCTCCATTCAAGCTCTTCGTTGAGCCTGCGGATTTTCTGCTCTGCCCTCTTGCGCATAAAAGCCTGCACAACAGCAGGCGACAGGTCCTCAGCTGCCTCCAGATCCTCCTGGCAATAGCCGCCTTCCCGATTACCCAGGCCGATCATGCCAATTGTTCTCCCCTCATGGATCAGGGGCACGCCGAGAAAAGAGTTCACGGGCGGATGGCCATCCGGTAGTCCGACACTGTCCGGGTGCGAGGCCGGATCGTTCGTGAAGAAGGGCTTCCCATCGAGCAGCACCCGGCCGTAGATGCCATGGATTTTGAACTCTATAGGCGCTCTTCGGTGGCCCGTCTGGTCTGCAATCTGGCAGGCGTCCCAGCCTGGATTGCTAATGGCGATACCATAATATAGCCCTGCCTGGTCGATCTCTGAGATAAAACTGATCTGGCTCCGGGTCAGTTCCTCGGCTACTGTCAGGCAGATAATCCCCAGCTCTCTTTCTGTGCCGCAGGTCAGGGCCTCCTGGAAAATCCGGTTGATTCCCGCAAGCACGGCATTTCGATGCTGCGCTCTCCGATCTGCCCTCTTCTGCTCAGTTATATCTTTGAAGGACGCTACTGCGCCGGCGATGTTGCCCTCATCATCGAATAGGGGACTGGCATTCCATAAGGATGCCTTGTGTACGCCATCATTCCATACGAACTCCAGCTCATAATCCCGGACATCCTTACCCTGCCAGGCAGCCAACTGGATCGGCATCTCTTCCGGCAGTAGCTCTTTCCCCTGGCACATGACCTTGACCGCCGGCGGGTTCGGGTCTGAATGGGAAAGGCGATCCCAGGGCTGGATTCTGAGCCATTCTGCCGCCGCCGGATTGTGCCGGATCTCCTTGCAGGAAACATCCGTGGCAATGGATATACCGCCAGGGAAGATACCCAGCAGAGCGGACAGGCCTTTCTGCTCCTTATTCAGGCTGCCAAGCAATAATTCGATCTCCGACAGTTTATTTTGTATCATCATCAGTATTCTTTGTTTTTGTGCGTATGTTGGTGGGTGGGTAAAAAGATCACTCGAAAGCCTCCCATTTACGACATTGATAATATGTAATTTTGTAAATTTCTATGAAGTAATGCATAATCCTTTATATATTATTGTCGAATCCTGATATATTCGCGGTATAATTGGCGCATTGAGAGGATCAAGAGAAGTTTACTGTTTTTAATTGCTTACCTAACAGGATGATACAGAAGCAGGCCGCGAGGAAAATAAATGCTACTTTGGCGGGCAAAATTCAAGCTATCCAAAATCATTGTCTCAATTTTTCTCAACAACCAAATAAGGCAGGGTGCTCCATAATCTGGAAGGAACCCCTGCCG
>JAHFCR010000141.1 GCA_023249405.1 Peptococcaceae bacterium
GGCCACCTTGTTCCGCTGCATCCACAGCTCGGAGTTGGCCAACCGGCGAAACAGCGGGGTCTGATGGCAATAGCACCGGTGCGGATAGCCTTCCGGGCCGGGGTCATGCCGGCAGGCAAATGCACTGCTGGAGAAGCGCCAGTCCCAGCATCTTTTAATGATGAAAAAGAGGCGCCCCATTTTCAATCTGAACGGGGACCTTGGTTCTGGTTTAAAATCCCTTCGATCTCTCATTACCACCTACCGTTGGCCATGACCGCCAGCAAACAACCGATTATTAGGAGCAAGGCAATCTCTTTTAGGTTAATCTTGGCGGAGCTCTTCATCCGGAATCTCCAGTTTAATTCATATACTTAAATAATGCAGGAATGCTTACGGTTCTTCCAATCTAAATGCGGCCGCCCGCACATGTTCCTAATAGCATGGCAAAGGCCGTAAGATATCCCGTCCATAGGCCGCCGCATAGACACCGCCGGTCATCTAGCCCCCTTGGGAAACGGTCACGGTTTGAGAACCGGCGTCCCAGGACACGGTGAAGCCCAGGGCCTCCGCAACATACCTGGCCGGCAGATACGTCCTGCCGTCCCTGATCACCGGCGCCTGATCCATCGTCTGGGCCTGGCCGTTCACGGTCAAGGTGGCGCTGCCGATCACCATGCTGATGGTCGTGCCGCCACTGGTGATGGTTATGGTCCTGGTATCGGTATCCCAACTCGTCACAGCCCCCAGGACATCCGCCAGGTAACGGACCGGAACCAGGGTACGCCCACTGTTGTCGTCGATGTACGGGGTAGCGCCCATAAAAATAGGAGAGCTTCCAGGTCCCATATAATAGAAGTCCCGGCCGGCCACAAATTTGACCGGAGTTTGTGCCGTTATTGATGAGGGATTGGATTGCTGATTCGTCCAGTTCATGCCATCCGTCGAGATCGAGATCGTCACGCCGCCCAGAGCCACAAACTGGTCACCGCAGAAAGATACCATGACATACTGGGTTTTGGCCCCCGGATCCCACGCTGTACAGGTGGCGCCATTGGCCGATCCATCGATCTCATAACAACCTTTGGCCCCTGTATCCCGCACCGTCCAGGCAACGCCGTCCGGCGATGTCAGGGCGTCTCCATCCTCGTCAATGGCCACGAAGATACCGTTGCCAAAAGTGATCCGGCTGAGAAAGTAACCATGGGACAGCGTCGTCATCGTCCACTTGACCGCATCATGAGAAGTGATGATGACCGGGGTGTCTCCACCCATGGGATCGCCGGAATTATATGTTCCTGCGACTGCATACATACCGTCGCCGTAGGCCGCGCTGTCTCCTTTAATTTTGATGCTCTGGAACCCACTGTTATCGATCCCACTGTTGTCGATCAGGCCCATGTCTTGCGTTTTCCAGTTGACATCGTCCGTTGAGATGCTAACCTGGTCGTAACCAAAATGCATAAAAACGCCGTTAATAAATAACAGACGCGTATCAGGCGCAAAGTTATTGGGTATCGGCGTCCAGTTCATGCCGTCTATGGAAGTGTAACTTGCGTTGTACCCCGTAAGCACAAACCTGCCGTTACCATAGGCGATGCTATCAAATTCGTTGTTGCTGCCAAAACTGCTCTGGCTCCAGTGAACCCCATCCCCGGAGTTCAGCACCACGCCGGCGGCTTTTCCACACCTGCCCCCCACAGCCACAAATATGCCGTCGCCATAGGTGATATCCTGTATTAATATGCCCTCAAATATAAGCTGCATGGTCCAGGTTGCCCCGTCAGCCGAGGTCATGATCACGGAGTTATAGACTGGAGACGCCATATTGCTGACAACATAATTGCCGGCCGCCACATAGATGCCGTTACCATAGACAACAGCATTCAGATCGGTCGCTGCCTGCAGCGTGAAGCTGCTGCCGGCAGCAGCAGGCTGTGCCGGATAGGAGGCCGCCAGGGCTGTAACCAATAGTAAGGTCAGCACACGACTCCAGCGGCCATGAAGCTCCTTGCTCTTGAAAGCTCCAGGCAATCCGATCTTCCTCCCCTCAACGTGTTTGTGTTAGCGTCATCCCAGTTATAAATTCTCTGCAGATAATTTTCACCAGATCAAACTATTTACTATATTGACGGGGTGATCGCTCTGCAATATTACCCAATAATTTGAGCCTCTCCATCAGGTGGACCAAGTTCCACGATCGTCCTCCATCGTTTGTTCTGATCAACTGCGCCACTTGATCATCGGCCGCACTGAGTACAGCCCACCCGGTTTCAGCCGTTACAAAATCCAGGGTGCTGATCTGCCCACCATTCCGGAGCAGTTCTTTAAGCGTCTGGCCGGGCGAAATCGTTGTCCAGGCGCGCCCGCCGTCATCTGTGGTATAGACCGTACGCCCATCAGTCGCTGCAATATGTTCCATGTCAACGATGCTCCAGGATAAATAGGCATCGGATGCCGGGCTCACCGGCGTAGAGGGATGCCAGGTCTTTCCTCCGTCATCGGTCCAGTCAAAAATCATTGGGTGCAAACTTTTGTTTTGAACGGAGCGCCATGGCGACCCTGGGTCCCGGGCAAAAGCTTCCTGCAAGCCATTGTTATGAAAGGTTATCGGGAGTATTCCGTCACTTGCATTAAAAAACACGGGCTTCTGGGTCTCCACGCCCACTCCCTTGTTGTTGTACACGGGAACAGGCTGGAATGCCCACGTGGCGCCAGCATCATGCGTCGCATAGAACCATATAACGTCACCGCGCGCATCGCCGGCCAGAAACCCATTCTGGCCATCCCTGAAACACAACCCACTCTTAACACCTGTCAGGGGGAAATTGCCTGGCTTTTTCTGCTGCCAGTCTCCCGTGGTGGCAGCCAGCGTCCAGTTCATACCTCCGTCCACCGTACGGTAGATCTCGTCCTGCTCCGAGCCCATGGCAACGCCGTAACCGACCAGGATCCAGCCGTGCCTGGCATCCACGAAGCAGATATCTCTGGGAATCGGCGCACCGTTATCCTCTTTAATGGTCAATTCACTTCTGCTCCATGCCTTGCCGCCGTTTGCGGTGTGATATACTGCGATGTCCTGGTTTCCATCAGCGAGCGCAAGCCAGGCTGTGCTTCCATTCAGAAAGAAATAGGAGGCGTGTTCCTGGCTGGGTTTGGCTTCTGGAGTTACTTCAAACCAGGCAAGCCATACAGAACCGGAATTCCCGTCAGCGCCGGGTTTGATCGCCATCGGGAAATCAACGGCCCAAGGTTCCCCGCTATCGGCGGTATGAAATAATGCGGGCTTCAATAACAGCGTGCCTTCTTGAAGCGATGATGTTTCGCTCGCCGCCCATCCGGTGTTGGCATCAAACATGTGGATCAAAGAAAGTTCAGCAGGCGAAAAGGTATAAACCGGCGCAGGGGCTACGGCCAGACATTGGACCGAGTGACGCGATGGGCTGCCTGGAGGCCGTGATTGGAACAACAGGCTGAGCGCGACAAA
>JAHFCR010000142.1 GCA_023249405.1 Peptococcaceae bacterium
GACGACGACAGCGGCCGGGTCATCTGGAGCCTGAATCTGCCCGGCGATGTGCCGCAAAGTTACACCGTCTCGGATGTGGCATGCTTTACGCGCTGGTACTTGAACGATTATCCGGTCACCGCCTGGAGGCATCCGGACGGCCTTTTCGTGCTGGGCGACAGGAAGGGCAGCGTCTGGAAGTACAATCTCGAAGAGCCGATCAGGGTCATGGACAATGCCATAGGATGGATACCGGTTATTCTGGTTTTGAACGGCCTGGTGGCCGTGCTGCTGGCCCTGCTCTTCGGCCTGCGCCTGTTCCGCTCCCTGAGGCCGCTGGCAAAGGGCATTGAAGACATGGCCGTAAACCGGCCGGTGGAACTCTCCACCCACGGCCTTCTCGGGGACCTCGCCGCCGGGATCAATAAAACATCAGAACAGTTGAAAAGGCAGGAAATCGCCTTAAAAAAGCGGGACGACGCCCGCACAAGGTGGATCGCCGGCGTGTCCCACGATATCCGCACACCGCTCTCTCTGGTCATGGGCCATGCCAGTCAGGTGGAAAACGACCCTGAGTTGCCACAGTCCGGGCGGGGGCAGGCCGGCATCATTCGTCGACAAAGCGAACGGATCAAAGCGCTGATCAGCGACTTGAACCTTGCTTCCAAGCTGGAATACGACATGCAGCTAATCCGGAAAACCGCCGTCCTGCTGTCGGCGCTTCTGCGCGGCGTTGCCGCCGACTTTTATAACGGTGGGCTTGACGACAGCTATTCAATTGACGTCATAATCAGTGAAAACGCACAAAACGCCACAGTCACCGGCGACGAGGAGCTTCTG
Source organism: Peptococcaceae bacterium (assembly GCA_023249405.1). Taxonomy (GTDB): domain Bacteria; phylum Bacillota; class DSM-12270; order Thermacetogeniales; family Thermacetogeniaceae; genus Palsa-1188. Next base: position 820 of record JAHFCR010000142.1, read on the forward strand.
AGACGGGCGGTTTCCAATTTAATAGCGAACAGTGTCCGCCATAACCCAGACGGCTGCGCTATAAAAGTAGCTTTAGAAACAAGTCTGGGCAATTGCTTTCTTAGCGTTTCCGACAACGGTGTTGGTTTCACATCTGAGTTGCTTGACCGTTTAAATCATCCCCAAAGCTCTATCCGGCCGGAAAATCACGGTCTCGGCCTTACCATAGTACGGCAAATCGTCAAGGCCCATGGGGGAAGCACAGAATTACGCAATCTTCCCGCAGGCGGCTGCATGGTTGTACTTTGCCTGCCCGTAAGCAATGCGGCATCACATTGATCAATATCCTCATGTATACCAAAGATGCCCCGGTCAATGCCTGCATAAGAATGATGAAAAATGTTGGGTATATATGGTAAGATATCGATAAGCAGATAAACAGGAATTTGAAAGGAGAAAGTTATGTTTGGAGCTGGCTGGCTGAATTTAGGAAGTCTTGTATTTGGGCTGATTGCATGGATACTTCCTGTCGTTAATCTCATGCAGCCCAATAAGGCTGACCACAGGAGCTGGGCTGTCTTTTCCGTAGCAAGTGTCAGTGCCTGTGCCATCTCACTGTGTATGCAAATCTTCTATACCGACCATCTGGTAAAGATAGAGGATTGGTCAGCGCTTATGGACACTTCCCATGCGGTGGCATTCGTCGCTACATCACTTCTTGCAGTTACAATTATTCTTAATGTATTTACATTGGTTGTATATCATGGGAAAAAGTTATGAGACTGATAAAATCAAATTTATAGAACAGGTATCTATGTTGACCTGCTCTTTTTGTCTCACATTCCCAAAATAGACCATATAATAATAGTTGCGCGTCAATCCCGGGCGAGGATCAGATCCACCATGCTCTTCCTGGGCTGGCAGAACAGGCCGCTCACTTGATGACGGAACTCCTCGTGGGGGAGATGCTCCTGGTGGGTTCCCGAAACAAACCTGATGGCGGGAAATTCGGACTCCAGGGCTTCCAGATATTTAGCCCTGAAGGGGCACAGCGCCAGCAGGCAGTAACTGAGATGGATGCTGTCCACCCTGAACTCGGTGAGCGCCCGGATTCTCCGGAGGAGTTTATCGGGTCCGGTGAGCGTGGGGCAACCGGGGCAATTGATGATCCCGATCAGATCCAGGGCCTCTCCCGGGGGATAGGCTGAGAACGCCCCCTTTCTCTTACGGAGGTCGGCCAGACAGGAGACGGAGGAACAGCCCAGCTCCTGAGTGGCGTTGGAGCAGGTGAGAATACCGATCCTGGCCACAACAATCACTCCCTCTGAAAATTTTGAACTCTAAACCCTTGATTTATTTATCGTCTATCGGCTTACGACGGCTCCCGAACCTGGAGAAACAAGTCGCATAGCTGACAATCATGGGGACAGGCTAGGCCCAGCCCAGGACGGCGCGCAGCAGCAGGATCACCGCCATGCCGGCGGCCACCGTGGCGATGATGTTCCTGGTTTTTAGGGCCACCCCGACCGAAGCGATCCCGGCCAGCAGGTAGGAGTTGTGCGGGGAGAGGTTCAAAAACCCCTGCGGCATCAGGATGGTAGGGGCGATCAGGGTGCTCAGGATGGCGATGGGGATGAACCTCAGCCACCGGGACAGGCGTTCGTCAAAGGAGGAGTTTTTAAACAATACGATAAAGGCAAACCGTGTGATGAAGGTCACCGCAGCCATCCCGGCGATCATCAGCATTATTGACGGCCGCATAGCTCTTCCACCCCCCCTCCGATGATCGTGGCGGTGAGGGCGGCAAAGATGATGTACCACTTCCCGGGCAGGTAGGTCATGCCGACCACCGCCAGCGCTCCGGCTGCCACGCAGACCAGGACTTCCTTCCAACTCTTCAACTGGGGGATCAGGAGCATGATGAAGGTGGCCGGCATGGCAAAGTCCAGCCCCCACTGCAAGGGGTTCTTGATCAGGCTGCCAAGAGCGGCGCCCACCCCGGAAAGGGTGGTCCAGGCCAGGTAGAGGGCCAGATTCGCCCCCAACTGGTATAGATGGCTGGCGCCCACCGTCGTGAAGCGGGTGATGGTCAGGGCATAGGATTCATCGACCATGCCGAAGGCCAGCAGCGCCTGCCACCTGACGCTCAACCGCTGCAGGTAGGGCGCCAGCGAGGCCCCCATCAACAGGTGGCGCAGATTGATCAGCAGGGTCGTGAAGACGATGAGGCCTACCTGCACACCGCCGGCGCCGAGCATGCTGACGGCGGTGAACTGGGCCGCCCCCGCAAAGACCAGCAGCGACATGGTGTAGCTCTCCAGCCACGACAGGCCCGCCTGCCTGGCCATGATCCCGTAGGCCAGGCCGAAGGGGACCAGCCCGACCATCAGCGGAACGGACTGCCTCACTGCCGCAATAAAATCACCCCGGTTGCTCTGCAGGGCGGCACCGCCGTATTCATCGATCTTCATCAACCCCGGCTCTTCATTCATGTTGACGTTCTGACCTCTTTTTTGTATTCCTGATGGCCGGCAACGAAAGGCTGCCGGTGTTATTTATCATCCAGTTCAGGCGCTGCCGCAGTCCGGATCACCCGCACCGTCTTGGCCAGCGTGGCCAGGTCGTGGCTGCAGGCCGGACACTTTTGGAGATGC
>JAHFCR010000143.1 GCA_023249405.1 Peptococcaceae bacterium
CACGCCCGGGGCTTTTGCCGGGCACGAGGGAATTGCCACTACCTCTTTCTTGCCCCGCTTTTGGTTCTCCAATGTACAAAATTAAAAGGAGCACCAGCCAAGGCGCCCCTTTCCTGATCACTGTACCATAGTCATACCGTTTACCGCTCAACCAGTTCCTACAACGCCGGCTCCCGTCGATCTGTTGGGGCCAGTCCGCTTAGCTCATCTTTTCGAAGGCTATCAGGTAGTACTTGTCGCTCAATTTGTGCTCCAGATCCTGGATCTGACGCTCCTCGTCCTTGTTGATCCTGGCTATCGCCACTTCGCTCAGCCGGTTTTTGAGGTCATCCATTCGGCTCACTCCTTCTCAAAAGTTTTATAATTGCCCGTATCGCTTATTAGTGTGCCCCCTGGCGCAGGGTTTTATAAATGCATCATAAACAAATCCTGATGATCGCCTAAAAACGTGGCTTACTGTCCTGTTTTCCTAGCATAGATCAACCGGCCCAACCACCGGGAGGCCACGTTGAAGAGCAGGACCATGATGATCAGGATGGCTGACGCTCCATCGGCGATCTGCCTGGAATCGGGCGCCACGCCCTCGCTATTCACCTTCCAGATGTGGACAGCCAGCGTTTCTGCCGGCCTGAATAGATAGAATGGCGAATTGCTGCTGAAGAGGTTGAGGTTCTGAAAATGCAGGTCCGGGGTGGTGACTCCGGCGGTGTAGAGCAGGGCCGCCGCCTCTCCGAACACCCGCCCGGAAGAGAGGATGATCCCTGTCACCAGACCAGGGATGGCAGCCACCAGCACCACGTTGACGATCGTCTGCCACTGGGTGGCCCCGAGCGCCAGACTGGCCTCCCGCAGGTCTCTGTGTACATTTCTGATGGCATCTTCGGCAATTCTGGACATTACCGGAAGATTGAGTACCGTCAGGGCCATAACGCCGCTGAGAATGGAAAAACCCCATTTCAATATAGTCACAAAGAGCAGCAGCCCGAAGATTCCGATCACGATCGAGGGCAACGAGGCCAGTGTTTCGATGCAGATCCGGATAATCCTGGTAACACCGCTCTCGGTGGCAAACTCGGACAGATAGATGCCCACGCCCAGACCCAGGGGAACGGTCAGGATCATGGTCAAAATCAGCAGCATCAGGGAATTGAAGATCTCGGGCCCGATCCCGCCACCGGCCTCAAAGCTGGGTGGACTGATCAGGAAGTGCCAGTTAACCACCCGCAGACCCTGAAACAGAACATAGCCGATCAGGGCTGCCAGCAGCGCTGACACCAGAAAGGCGATCAAATAAAAAACGAACACGGCGATCCGGTCGGAGTTGCGGGGAGTGATCATCGCACCGCCCTCCCCCTATTGATAGTTCTGATAAGCACGATAAAGGCAAACGAGATGAGCAGGAGCATAAAAGCGATCGACCAGAGGACGTCGTTGGAGACGGTTCCCATCACGGTGTTGCTCATCTCCATGGTGATGATGCTGGTCATGGTATGCATGGGGCTCAGCAGGGCTGTGGGCAGCCTGATGGCATTGCCGATGACCATCTGCACTGCCAGGGCCTCTCCAAAAGCCCTGGCCAGCGCCAGGACTATGGCCGTCAACACCCCCGGCATGGCTGCCGGAAACATGACCATGAAGATCGTCTGCCAGTGCGTCACTCCCAGTGCCAGCGATCCTTCCCTGATATCGGCCGGATTGGCGTTAAAGCTGTCCGTAGAGACGCTGGCCAGGGTGGGAAAAATCATGATCGCCAGAACGATGGCGCCCGCCAGCAGGCTGAATCCCATCCCTCCGACATGGTTTCTGATAAAAGGAACCAGCACGCTCAGGCCGATCCAGCCGTATACCACCGAGGGGATACCCACAAACAGTTCGATCACCGGCTGCATGATCCTGCGTCCCCAACCGGCGGAGATCTCCGACATGAAAATGGCAATCCCGATCCCGAAGGGGACACTGAACAACAGAGCCAGGAGCGAGACCGCCACAGAGCCGGCGATAAAAGGCAACGCCCCCACAAAGGGACCGCCTTCCGCTGCCGTGGCATCAGGATTCCACTTAGTAGTGAGCAGAAAGTCTCTGAGGGAAACGCCATCTCTGGCAAAGGTGGCCAGGCCCTTGTAGGCTATTAAAAAAATGATCGAGATGGTGATCGTGATGATCAGGACAGCACATAAAAAAGTGGTATATTTACCGATCCTATTCGAAATATTGATGTTAACCACTGATTTCCCGATCTCCCCGACATCAAGTTTCCAATACCAATTTGGTACTTAAAATATAATCCATCTTGGCACTGACAGCAAGTTAAGGCCATGTAAGAGGCCTGGCTCCTCTGGGGCAGAATGGTAAAAAAGGCCAGATCGCACGTGAATCCGGCCTTTTTTTGCAGCTTATTTCAGAATATTACTTATCCCGGGATACCTTCATGTCCGAACCGACTATATAACCGAGCTTCTGAATCAGCGGTTTGGCCTCGTCGCTCGTGATGTAGTCGATGAAGGCCTTGGTCAGGCCCTGGGGATCACCCTTAGAATACATATGCTCGTAGGACCAGATCGGATATTTGCCGCTGGCGATGTTATCATTGGTGGGATCGACGCCATCCAGTTTCAACAGCTTCAGGGTGGTGGTGTTGGTATTGGTGTAGGAGAGCGCCAGGTAGCTGATGGCGCCCGGTGTATCGCCGACAGTCTTAGATACGGCGCCGGAACTGTCCTCTGTCAACGCCAGACCTTGGGCTTCTTCCTGGCCGTCAAGGGCATATTTCTTGAAGGTCGCCCTGGTGCCGGAACTGCTCGGCCGGTTGACAACGGTGATCTTCTGGTCGTTGCCGCCAACATCCTTCCAATTGCTGATCTTCCCTGTGAAGATCCCCTTCAACTGGTCCTTGGTAAGGTTGTCAACCGTAACGCTGGGATTGACCACGGTGGCGAAACCCACCACGCAGACCTTGTGGTCGACTAATGCTGAGGCTTTGCTGGCATCCAGCTTCTCGGCGGCGAAGAGGTCGGAGTCGCCGATATCGATGCTGCCCGCAGCGATCTGGGTCAAACCAGTGCCGCTCCCGCCGGCCTGCACGCTGATTTTTGCATTGGGGTTCTTGTCCATGAACTGTTTTGCCGCCTGATCGACCAACGGCTGCAACGCCGAGGAACCGGCCGCGGTGATGCTTCCGGAAATGGTGCTGTTATTCGGCGCAGGGCTCGTCTGGCTCTGCTGGGGACTACATCCGGCCAGCAGTACGCTGCCTGCCAAAAGAACCGATAAAGTCAATGCCAATCTTTTCTTGCCTCCAGATAGCAATAAAGCACCCCCTAAATAGTATGAAAAATTTGATCTTTACTTAATAAAATTACCAGTTCGGTGTTAAGATAGTATTATGCCAATGTTAAGCTTATGTTAAGCCCCTGGTAATATCGACCA
>JAHFCR010000144.1 GCA_023249405.1 Peptococcaceae bacterium
GCGTGATCGTCAGCTCGTCCGGCTGCTGGTCGGTGGCCAAACCGGCGATCTACACCGGAGTGCCCAGGCCGAACGAGATGTACGACGTGATCGTGACGGCGGACGTTAACCTGAACGTCAGCAACGGATCGGCAGGAACCCCGCTCCCGACCGTGGACGCCGGCCTGACCGCCACCTACTGGAACGGGGCCAACCCTCCGGGGCTGCCCTCCGGAGAGACCAAGGAGCTATTTGCGACGGCCCAGGGGATCATCGGCGTCACCCTGCCCCAGGGCTATAACGACAACGTGGCCAGCGCCTCCGACACCGCCGCGCCTCCCTCGGGCGGAGGGGGCGGAGGCTCCAACCCACCACCCTCGGGCGGCACCAACAACCTGGCGGCCCAGTCTCTGACCACAGACAGCAGCAACTCCACCGCCACCTTCACCTTCAATAGCACGTTTACGTTGGGCGGCACGGTCAGCGTGAGGTTCTACAAGCAGGACGGCGCCTACCTGGAAGGGTACGGCAGCGTTAGATACATGCACATCGCCGCCAACGGCACGGCCACGGCGGCCAATTCGTTCCCCGATCTGCAGGCAGGCGACGTGATCTGGGCCAGCGTGGACGCCGACTCCTCGAATGGCAGCAGTTGGACCAGCGAACAGTTCAGCGGCGACGACAGCAAGCGGCACGCCGAGACCACGTATTTGGACAACTACACCGCCTATGTCATCCCGGGAGAACCGCCCGCGCCGCCTCCGGTCATCAAACCGCTTGACGGTATGCACTCGGTGACCTACCCGACATTGAAAAACGTGATCACCTATACGACGGTGCAGGTCCAGGTGCCGGTCGTAATCATGAAAATGGTGCCCTTGACCCCCCCGCCTGCGGTGCAGAAACATGAAAAGCTGAGGACGCCGCCGCCGGGGTGGGACGAGAACGGCAACTATACAGGAGGGCAGTGAGATGAGAAAAGCGTTGACGGTTTTTCTGATGCTTCTCGTGCTTGTCGCCGGGGGTTATTCGGGCTATGAGGCGCAGGGGCATGTCTTCCGCTCAAACTTTGTGCAAGTGGTGGGCAAGAGGGCGGAGTTCCTTCTCTATGAGAATGGCCAGGCGTTTAATAAGGACTTCGATTCACAGCCCTTTTACGCCACAGTCACCTTCACGCATGACGGCAGATTCATAGCCTCCGGGCACTCCTGCCCGGCCAGTACATACAACAACAACTATTACGGTTCCGGCGTCGGGTATTTCAAGGAAAATCAGCCTTACTCGTTCGACAAGGAAACCAATACGGTTGACTTTAGCTTCCGTCCGGATCTGGCCGACCTGGTAGTTAAGAAAAATGACGGCGGGCTATACGGCAAGGTGAGGCATCCCCTGGCCGGTACGCCGGTGCGGGTGGGCCAGCCGCAGATCGGACCCGCCACGGTGCTGTTGTCCAATACCACAGGGGCAGATCCGTCTTTTGTCAAAGCATACGTCGTAAATGACGGGAAAAGCGATCCTGGCCGGATGTTTACCCTGGTCTTTCCCGATGAGCAGATCATTCCGGGGAATAGCGGCAGTCCGGTGGTGCAGCTCCAGGGCGGCCAGCTTTGCCTGATAGGCGCTGTCAGCACTTCAATTACAGGCGACAACGGTTCTTCCAGTGCTGGCCGTCTCGGCGGCTGCGTCGGAGTAAATATGTCCGGCTACATCAATTGAAGGGGGAATGACTGATGCGCAACAAGCCAGTGCTTTTAGCTGTTTTGGCCGCGGCCGTTTTCATCCTGGGTATCGGCGGCGGTTACTTTGCGGGCTGGTACGAGCATGTCAGGCTGCCCCAGGCGTCTTTGCTTGAGGCAGTAAAGACTCAGTATGGACAGACCGGTGAGATGGTCAAACAGGGGAAAGTCGTCAGCGCCGGGCCTGACTCGATCACCATGGAGGAAGCTGGCAAGACCGCGGCCTTGCCCGTTGACAGCAACTCCGTCTTTGCGGTCTACAATTTGGGCGTAAAGCCTTCCGGCGTGAATTGCGGAGCAGACGCCTATTTCAAGCCGGGCGACCAGATCAGCGCTTTTGTGAAGAACGGCAGGGCCGTTGTCCTGTACCGGGATGCCCGGGCAGGCGAAACTCAAAACCAATAACAGGAGGGAACGAAGATGACCAAGAAGTTTGTCGCTTTGCTGGTGGCCGGTGTGCTGGCCGGGGCCGTGCTGGGCTTCTTCGGCGGGTTCTACGCCTACCGGGTCTACCCACAGGCGCATGCCGCAAAGATTGCCCAGGTGAACCAGGCCAGGCTTAACAGCGAGGTCCGCCACGGCAGCATCCTGTCCGTGGGAGCGAATACGGTGGCGATCAAAGTGAGCGAGGGCACTGCTGACGTGGGCAAGACCCTGACGCTCAGGGCTGTCCCCAACACGACCATCCAGGTGGGCTCCGCCGTCATGAGCAGGCCGGGAGCTGATCTGGATCTCGCCCAGTGGTACAAGACTGATGACACCGTGGACGTGCTGACCAGGGACGATGTTTTGCTGGACGCCATTTACAGGCCGTTAAAACAGGGCGAGCAGGCGGTGGAGACGATACAGCAGACAAAGCAAGCGCCGGTCGCAGGAAAATAATCATGGAGGTGGTTCTATTGCTCGGGGATGAACGGGGCATGATCTACACGTATCTCGGTCTGATCATGCTCCCCCTGGCGCTGCTGATATTCTTCATGCTGGTGGACGTGGAGAGGATCGAGCTGGTCCGGGGGCAGGAGATGACCATGGGCGATTCCGCCTCGCTGGCCGCAGCCTCGACCGCCACGCCGGTTTCCACGTACTCTTACCAGTGCACCTATGACGGCCAGGGCAACATCACCGGCGTCAAGGGGGTGACCACATCCACGCAGGCGGTGATCGAGGACCCGGTGGCGGCGGAGAGCGAGGCCCGCCAGGCGGCCTTGCTGAATATGGGGGTCCTGACTAACCAGGAGAACGCCGGGATGATGGACATGAACATCAGTCCCACGCCGGGAGCTAACGACGACCTCTATTTCCAGGTGATCGGCACGGATAGCTGCATAGTGAAAATCAAGAGCAGGCTGCACACCTTTGCCGCCAACGCCCTTGAGAAACTGTACGGGCTGCCGGGGAAAGACAAGGACGAGGGTTTCACTTCGTATGGGCAAGCGGTGATCACGACCAACTGAGCAGGACCGGGAGGCGGGGATCTCCGCCTCCCACAATTTTACTATGATTAAGGGGGTACCAATCATGAACATAAGAACAGGAGTAGTAAAAGCGATTGAAAACATGCTGATTGAGAAGAAGAGTGTTAGCCTACCAGAGATGGCTAAAACCTTTTATCCCAACAGTGCCGATCAAAGAGCGGCAGAAATGAAGGTTATTGGCATCATAAAGACCCTTCGGATTCGCAGAGGTTTGAAAATAA
>JAHFCR010000081.1 GCA_023249405.1 Peptococcaceae bacterium
TAGTTTACGCTTAAAGCAAGATCTGACAGCGGTCTTTGGCTGGCAAAGCCCAGGAAGCATTAGAATGAGGCCGGTGTTTGCAGGATCTCGTTTAAAAATGGAGAACCTGCCGGTGGCGGCTTCCTGATTAAAAAAGATCTGGCTGGTCTCTTCCGCTTATGAAGATTAACCAGCGGGCCCCGGGGCAGTGACGGCTTCCGGGGCCTTTGCCGCTTACAGTCTGGTCAATCCGGCATCTTTACACACACAATAACCAAGGGCAGCTTCAGCTAACGACAATGTTCCGAGAGTGGCCAGCAATGTTACCTGTTTTGAGGTTCTCATCGTGTCCGGAGGGAACATTGCCAGACCGAGCAGAGACAGGCCAATCCCGGCCCGGATAGATCTGCCTGTGGTATCGAGGTTCTGCTTCAATTCCATGTGCCATACACCTCCGAAATTAGTTTACCCAGAATTAGTTTGCTCAGGTCTGCAAAGTTTTTTACGCTCTGGATACTGTTAAAATTAGGCGCATAGCGTCATTCAAAACCTTTTTTCCCTTTTATCGGCATTATCATTACCGAGTCGTCGCGTTTTTGTTTAGTAATGATTGGCATGGGCAAAGATGGTATGATTATCGAAGAAGCCGGCGCTAAGGACTTTTTCAATAATCCGGCCAAGCAGCACATGCCCCAATTTTTGGGCGACGCCATGAAGTGATCCATCTGTTTCTTCAAATACCGAAAATACCGAACATGATGCCGGGGCTGAAGAATTACATGCTTGAACCCGAAGAAATGGCCAGGAGATTGCAGCGGCATTTCCACTTCTGGGACCGGAGATATGAGGGCGAGGGCGCCTATATCTCGATCACAGCGCCAGATGAAAAGCAGTTGGCTGTCTATCCGGCGATTGCACCGCCTAAAGATCTGGAGACGAAATGGTTCGATATCGATTACCGTCTGAAAAGATATGATTGGGATCTTCAGACCACTTATTATGCCGGCGACGCCGTTCCCTGCGTCAATGTCGATTTCGGCCCGGGAGTACTGGCTGCTATGCTCGGGGCCGACTACCGGCTTGATGAGCACACAATCTGGTTCGGAACGGGTCCGTTGCTGATGGGGCGGCAGGATTTGGACCGCCTGGAGGTCCAGGTTAACGGCAAGGCCTACCGCGCCGTGATGGAATTGACCCGCCGTTTGTGCGAGCATGCCAAAGGGCGGTATGCGGTCGGCGTTGCAGACGCCGGAATGAATCTCGATGTGCTCGCCTCGTTATATGGCAGAGAGAAGCTCCTGCTGGATATACTGCGCTGTCCGGATGCGATACGGGCCATGCTGCGCAGGATCGATAGCTGGTGGGCCAGGGTAGTCGATGACAATTATAGGATCATCGAGCGCTATACCGGCTGTGCTGCTTCCTGGATACCGATAGCCAATCAGAGAAGATGGTACCCGCTGTTGAGCGAATTCTCAGCGATGATCTCCCCTGTTATGTTTGAGCAGATAGTATTGCCTGCCCTGCAGCGAGAGGCGGCAAGCCTGAAACAGGTTTTGTTCAACCTGGATGGAGAGGAAGCCATCAGGCACCTGCCGCTGATCAAGCAGATCATTGGCCTGCATGCTATCGAGTGGGACCCCGTGCCGCAATATTCCACAGCCAAGCGGCTTATTTACAAACAATTCACGAGCAAGACTTCCATCGAGGCCTGCCGCCAGATCCAGGCGTATAATCTCAAGCTGGTCATTAACGGGATCCTGCCGGAAGAAGTGCCAGCCATTCTGCGCCATATCTCTCCTGATGGGGTGTTTTTTATCGTCAGTTGCGACAGCCGGAAAAGTGCCGATGAATTTTATGATCAGGTGAGTCCATGGATGCGCCTCTAGATGATTTAGGCTGCCGGGCACTGACCCGGTAGCGGGATGTTGCGCCTGCAAAAGCGGGAAGCATTCTTCAATCTCTATGCCCCGGGATCCGGCTGGCGGTCACTGATCCTGCTGGAGCACTTTGAGTGGATGAAATAAGCCACCGGCAGTATGTACAGGTAAAAGGCGAAGGGGATATATCCGGCGGCGCTCACACCCATGGTCGTGGTGGGTACCAGGGCGGCAATATTCCAGGGGATGAGTGCACAGATGATAATGCCCGTGTTTTCCAGGTCGAGGGCCAACTGATAGCTGTCCAGGCGGTCATAGCAATCCTTCATGATCTCCTTGGCCATCACAACGGCGATCGTCTGGCTGCAGCCGAAGGCGGCAGCCACTATACTCACCAGCGAAGTGGCGCCAAATAATTTATGCCTGGTCAGCCGCATGCCCAGAAGAGTGGCCTGTAAGTTGCTGAATATTTTCATTCCCGTAAAGATGCCGGCGAGCGAGCAGGAGACGAAGATCACTGCGCATGTCTTCAGCATGGATACGATGCCACCGCCGGAGATGATCCCCTGCAGCGGGTTGGCGCTATTCAGGGAGAATCCGAAAATAAGGTAATCGATCACCTGTTTTAGCTGGTGGTTCTGAAACAGCATGTCCAGGGCCGATGCCGATAGGATGCCGATCAGAATGGAGATGTCAATCCGGATCTTGCATAATGACAGGATCAGGATGAGGATGGCCGGCAGCAGCAAAATAACCTGAATGTTAAAGGTTTTGAACAGTTCACCCGGCAGGTTGCCGCTGATTGCCTTGAGCGGGTGCGATACCGATAATGCGTAATAGAAGACCAGTGACAGCAAAAAAGGAACGACAGAGGAATACAGCATGTTTCTGATATTGGTGAACAGACTGGTCTTGGTCAGATTTGCCACCAGGATTGCGCTCGAAGACATCGGCGAGCACCGGTCCCCGAAGTAGGCGCCGGCAATAATGGCGCCGGCGACGATGTTCAGGTTGACGCCCCCGCTCCTGGCGATGATCATCAGCGGTATACCTACTATGCTAACGGTTCCGAATGAGGTTCCGATCAGAAATGACGTCAGGCAGCAGATCAGAAACGCAGCCAGCGCAAAGATATGGGGCATCACTGGTATAATGTATTGCAGGCAGTAGTAGACTATGGCCGGAATGGTGCCTGACGCCATCCAGATGCCAATAACGGCGCCGATCATGACCAATATCTTTAGGACCACGAAGGATTGCCTGCCTCCGCTATAGGACATCCTGGCTATGTCTTTTAGGGTGTGGCCCCTTTTTAGGGCAATCAGGGCGAACAGGAGCCAGCAGGCGATCAGCATGTAGCCGATAAATATATTGTTCAATACGCTGAAGATAAGCAGGCAGAAAGAGATCGCCAGACCGACGTAGATTTCCATGCAGTTGTCTCTCGCTTTGCTTCTCATATCTAATAATAATAGATCAAACAGCGATCGATATGAATAGAAATGCTATCACCCCACGTCGCCGATCATGTCTCTGCCGGCCCCTGCCGCCGCCTTCCCTACGAAAAATGTATCCCTGTTCACCGGAACCCAACGGGACTACAAGGTTTTTGCAGGAGATCGATAAGATGCCGGGGAAGAAAGATTAAACAAGGAAAAAGCCCAATGGGATGGATGTGGATCTAGGTGCAGCAGTCTTTTAAATATGGTAACCGCACTATCGATTTTGATGTTACCTACTCCCGTAGAAAGAGTCTGAAGATCGCCGTCGAGCCGCCGGGCCTCATATCGGTGGTCGCTCCGGCGGGACTGCCCAAGAGCATGGTGATGGAGCGGGTCAGGAGCAAGGCCGCCTGGATTGCCGGCAAACTCGACTGCTTCCATGATCTTCACCTGCCCCTGGCCCGTTCTTTTGAAAGCGGTGAATCATTCATGTACCTGGGGCGTGACTACCCCCTGTCGATTTATCTGGATGCCCGGCTTAAAAAGCCGGAGGCAAGCCTGCATGGAGAACGGGTCTGGGTAGAGACCCCGGCGGCGGGCCCGGATGTCATCCGTGAGGCGATGGAAACCTGGTACCGCCGGCAGACCCTGGAGAAGATCGAGGAGCGGGTGCAACACTACCAGCGGTTGTTTTCCAAGCGTCCATCGGCGGTGAAGGTCAAGGAGCAGAAGAGGCGTTGGGGCAGCTGCACCGGCCGGGATGCGCTGCTGTTTAACTGGCGTTGCATCATGGCGCCTCTGGATGTGGTGGATTATATAGTCGTGCATGAGATGTGCCACCTGGAGCAGAAGAACCACTCGCAGCTTTTTTGGAACCTGCTGGCCGGCATCCTGCCGGAGTACCGGCAGAGCAAAAAATGGCTCAGCCGCAATGGAATCAGAATGATCTATAATCTATAGGAGCGCCTGACTGCGCACCGATCTCCACGCCGCGCCTCCCGAGCCTTTTTATCGTGGCCGGCTCTAGCGGTCAACGAGTCAACTGATAAAGCAGAAAGGAAGTGCCTCACTCATGAACTACCTGATTCTGGGCAAGACTGGACTGAGAGTCTCCGAGGTCGGCTTTGGAGGAATACCGATCATCCGCTTGCAGACCGATGAGGCGGTGGCGGTGCTGCGCCGCGCCTTCGAGCGGGGAATCACCTTTTACGACACCGCCAATGCCTACCATGACAGCGAGGATAAGATTGGCCGGGCGCTGGGCGGGGTGCGTGAACAGGTGGTGATCGCCACCAAGACCACCAGGCGTGATGCGGCAGGGGCGGCAGAACATCTGGAGAATAGCCTGCGCATGCTGCGGACGGACTATATCGATCTCTACCAGCTTCACCAGGTGGCCCAGCCACAAGACTGGGATGCGATCACGGGACCTGGCGGCGCCCTGGAGACGGTGGTCAAAGCCAGGGAGCAGGGGAAGATCCGGCATCTCGGAGTCACTTCCCACAACCTGGCCATGGCGGTCCGGTTGGCCAACACCGGCGTTTTCGAAACAGTGCAATTTCCCTTCAACTTTATCGAGCCGGAGGCCCGGGAATTGCATGAGGTGGCCCGGGGGCTGGGCCTCGGGATCATTGCCATGAAGCCCTTTGCCGGCGGCGTCATCGATAATGCCGCCCTGGCCTTCAAATTCTTGCGCCAGTACCCGGATGCGATCCCGATCCCCGGCTACGACTCGCCGGCAGCGGTGGACCAGGTGGTGGCCCTGTTCGAGCAGCCGAATGAGGTGACGGCGGCAGACCTGGCTTTGATGGACAAGTACCGGGCGGAGTTGGGGCGCCAGTTCTGCCGGCGCTGCGAATACTGCCAGCCCTGCCCGAACGGGGTGATGATCACTCCAGCCATGGGCTACCCGATCGTCGCCCAGCGGATGTCGCCGGCGGTGGCTGTCAACTTCTCCCGACTACCGATGGAGTCGGTGGCCAAGTGCGAGGAATGCGGCACCTGTATCGAGCGCTGCCCCTACGAGTTGCCCATCCCGGAAATATTGAAAAGGAACTACGACCTGTTCGAGCGGCAGCGTCATGCCCTGGCGGCTCCTGCCAAGGAAGAGCAGTAGCGCCGTAGTATTGAATGCCAATAATAAAGACGGTTTCTCGTTGCCATCGAGAAGGCAAGCAGAATCAGGCCGGCGAACACCATCCGGATGGTGCCCATAACAAAGGGGCGAAAGCCTCCCGGGGCAACCGCCACCCGGATCGCCAGGTAAGTGGTGCTCCAGATAACGTAGACTACGGATAGGTGAAACAGCCCGGTAGGAGATAGCTTGGCCCTGCCCTCGGCCCTGGCGGGAGCGGTGTTGTCATTCAAGTTGATCACGATCCTGAAGAGGAATTCAGCCGGCGCTTAAGAATCTGGTATGGAGGCTGGACGGGGCTGGCATGGCAACTATAGATGCGTGCACTACGGATAGTCAACCGGAATTTGGGACTGCTTTTCAATCGCCGGCTACTGTAGTGATTGCCCGGATGACCGCCGGAAGTCGCAAGCGAACGCCACGATCACGCCTTTACCTGGCTTAACGGGGTTACAATGGCATGCGCTTAACGTGATGAACCGGGACTACAGGCTGAGAGGGTGGTGCGGGTGCTGATCATTGACCGGTTCGAAGGAGATTGGGCGATAATCGAGGACGGGAATAAAACCTTCAACCTGCCCAGGAAGCTCCTGCCCAAGGGTGCCCGAGAGGGGGACGTCATTCTTATTCGGGTGACAGTGGACCGGAGGGCGACTGCCGTCCGGGAAGACCGTGTACGGGGGCTGGCCGCCGATCTGTTCAGGGATTAGGGGGCGGGCGAAAATGAACGCCAGAGGTTTTCCTGCTTTCAAACTCTTTACTGGCATGGACGGACGTAAAAAAACAGGCCGGCTGCTGCTGTCTCTGCTGCTGGTATTTTTACTGCTGCTGTCTCTGGCGGGCTGTGCCCAGCCGTCTGGCAGTGGCCCCTCCCAGTCAGGTAACCCGGCAGCCGGCACCCGGCAGCCGGTCTCGGCAGGCGCTGCCGGTTCTGGATTGCAGTCCCTGGCCTCCGGGGAGATGCGGGTTTCCGTTATTGATGTCGGCCAGGGGGACTCCATTCTGGTACAGCTCCCGGACGGTAAGACGATGCTGGTGGACGGAGGGCCTACGGTGGCAGGGCCCAACGTAGCTGCCTATTTGAGGCGGCGTGGCGTCAAACGGATCGACTACCTGGTGGCCACCCATCCGCATGAGGACCACATCGGCGGTCTGCCGGGTGTGTTGCCGCAATTTCCCATCGGTCAGATATTCATGACCAGAGGAACTACCAATACCGCCACCTTTGAACACCTGCTGCAGGGGATCAAGAATAAGGGGCTGAGCGTCACCACTGCCCGCGCCGGAGTGGTGCTGTTTCAGCAGGGGACGCTGCAGGCGGTCTTTCTGGCGCCCAGCAGCTCAGGCTATAAAGATCTGAACAACTGGTCGGCGGTGATCCGGTTGCAGTATGGCAATGCCGCTTTTTTACTGACCGGTGACGCCCAGGCGCAGTCGGAGCAGGAGATGTTGGCCTCCGGGGCCAACCTGCGGGCGGATGTGCTCAAGGTCGGCCACCATGGCAGCGCCACTTCTACCGGTCCGGCGTTCTTGAGGGCGGTCGCCCCGCGCTTTGCGGTGATCTCGGTGGGTGCCGGCAACGATTACGGCCACCCGCACCAGGTTACCCTGAACAAGCTGCAGCAGGCTGGTGTCCAGGTGTACCGCACTGACCAGGACGGTACCGTGGTCTTCACCACCGACGGCAAGCAGATCCGGGTGGACTGCCTGCCGCGGCAGGCAGTACCCGGCGGTATCCGCGGTTTCGTGGAGTGGTTGCGGATGCGCTTGTTCGGCAACTGATGGCTATGGCCATGATCGCTCGATCGCCCGGAGCGTTGCCATCGGCGAGTCGATCCTGGAGTTACTGAGGGGTGTTATTAAGGCCTAGGGGTTGATCTGAGATGATTATATATGAATCATAGCATTACGGCATTCATACACGGATTTATTCTATCGTTTGGATTGATTTTGCCACTCGGCGTGCAGAACATCTTTATCTTCAACCAGGGGGCATTGCATAAAAATATCATCCGGGCGCTGCCGGCTATAATCACGGCGGCTGTCTGCGACACAGTCCTGATCACCCTGGCGGTGGTGGGCGTGTCCGTCGTCGTCTTCGGCTGTTTCTGGATTAAGACCATCCTGCTCGGGTTTGGCTGTCTTTTCCTCCTGTACATGGGTTGGGTCACCTGGAACGCCAAGCCTGGCCGCGGCAATGAGGCGGCGCAGCCCTTCCCCCCGGGCAAACAGGTCCTCTTTGCGGCCTCTGTCTCTCTGCTGAACCCGCACGCCATCATCGACACCATCGGCGTTATCGGAACCAGTTCATTGAGCTACGAGGGAGCGGGCAAGATCGCTTTTGCCGGCGCCTGCATCCTGGTCTCCTGGATCTGGTTCTTGGGGCTGGCGTTGGCCGGCCGGGCAACGGGAGAGTTGGACCGGACGGGGCGCCTGTTGTCCGCTCTCAACAAGGTCTCTGCGCTGGTGATGTGGGGCGCCGCCATCCTGATCATCGGCTCTCTGGTCAAGCAGTGACCGGGCGCCTGCCAGTCGTGCGCGTTCCTCTTTGATTGCCGCCATTCCATCGTATATATAGGTGTTCGCACCTTTCAGCAACAACGGATTAAGCAACATGAAAAAGGCGTGCCATCGAGCGACCGGTATGAGCGGGGCTCCAGAAAATCGATTGCTTCCGGTGGAAGTTGAAGGAAAAGACGGTAAATGGTACAATGAAAGCAAGACAAGCTGCAATTCCGGCAGCTTTTAGTTATTGTTTTGCTCAATGTCGGCATGATGCTGCGGTATCAGCGGCAGCAGGCGCCAGATGCGCCGGATAAGTGAGGGATTGGTACTTTGGAAACCGAAAACAGCTCGATCATCCAGGTCGAAATTAACCAGGAAATGCAGCGGTCGTACATGGACTACTCCATGAGCGTGATCGTCGGACGAGCCCTGCCCGATGTCCGCGACGGACTGAAACCGGTGCACCGGCGGATTCTCTATACCATGTACGATACCGGGATGGGCCCGGACAAGCCCCACAAGAAGTCGGCTGTCGTGGTGGGCAATGTGCTGGCCCGCTACCATCCCCACGGGGATGCCTCGGTCTACGACGCCCTGGTGCGCCTCGCCCAGCCCTTTGCCTGCCGCTACCCCCTGGTGGATGGGCACGGCAACTTTGGCTCGGTGGATGGCGATGCTGCTGCGGCAATGCGCTATACCGAGGTCCGGCTGGCCCCCTTGTCCCTCTCCCTGGTTGCAGATATCGACCAGGAGACGGTGGATTTCGTCCCCAACTACGACGGTAGCATAACCGAGCCCTCGGTGCTGCCCAGCCGGGTTCCCAACCTGCTGATCAACGGCTCGGCCGGGATCGCCGTGGGCATGGCCACCAACATCCCGCCCCATAACCTGACGGAAGTGGTCAGTGGCCTGGTTTACCTGATCGATCATCCGGAGGCCGCGGTCGAGGACCTGATGCAGTTTATTCCCGGCCCTGATTTTCCGACCGGCGGCTTCATCCTCGGGGAGGACGGCATCAAATCGGCCTACACGACCGGGCGGGGCACCATCATCATGCAGGGCAAGACAGAGATCGAGCGTACCGACAGCGGGCGCACCCATATCCTGATCACCGAACTCCCCTACCAAGTCAACAAGGCCAAGCTGGTGGAACGGATCGCCGAGATGATCAGGGAAAAGAGCCTGGACGGGATCAGCGACCTGCGCGACGAATCCGACCGCAACGGCATGCGGGTGGTGCTGGAACTGCGCCGGGACGCCAACCCCAATGTGATCCTCAACCGTTTGTACAAGCACACCCAGCTCCAGGAGAGCTTCGGGGTGATCATGCTGGCCCTGGTGGACGGAACGCCCCTGGTCCTCAATCTGAGGCAGGTGCTGTCGCATTATCTCGACCACCAGGTGGTGGTGGTAACTCGCCGCACCCGGTTCCAGCTCAAGAAGGCCGAGGAGCGCCTGCACATCGTGGATGGCCTGTCCATCGCCCTGAACCATCTGGACGAGGTGATCGCCCTGATCCGTCGTTCCCGGACCGCGGACGAGGCCCGGCAGGGGTTGATGCAGAACTTCGGCCTGAGCGAACTACAGGCCCAGGCGATCCTGGACCTGCGGCTGCACCGCTTGACCGGTCTGGAGCGGGAGAAGGTGGAGGCTGAGCGCCGGGAACTGGAGGAGCGGATCGCTTACCTGGGCAAGCTGCTGGCCGACGAACTCCTGATCCGCGGCATTATTCGCAAGGAACTGCTCGAATACAAGGTCAAGTTCGGGGATGAGCGGCGCACTCGGATCGTGGGACCCGCTCCCGAGTTTAGAAAAGAGGACACCATTCCGGAAGAGGACGCCGTGATCACCCTCACCCACCGCGGTTACATCAAGCGCATTCCACTCAATGCATACCGGGGGCAGCACCGCGGGGGGCGCGGGGTGACGGCCCTGACCACCCGCACCGAGGACTTCGTGGAGAGCCTGTTTGTGACCACCACTCTGCACTACTTGCTGTTCTTCACCAATAAGGGCAAGGTCTACCGGCTGCGGGTCTACGACCTGCCCGAGGGCAGCCGCCAGGCCAAGGGCACTGCCCTGGTCAACCTGCTCCCCTTCGCCGGCGACGAGGATGTCACCGCGGTCATTCCCCTGCGGGAGTTCAGCGACAACAACTTCATCTTCATGGCCACCAAGCTGGGGATCGCCAAGAAAGGCCGCCTCATCGAATACGACTCCGCCCGTCGGGACGGCATCATTGCCATCCACCTGCGGGACGGGGACGAACTGATCGGGGCGAAGCTGACCGACGGCAGGAGCCAGATCATCCTGGCCACCCGCAACGGTCTGGCCATCTGCTTCCCGGAGGATGAGGTGCGGCCCACCGGACGCACTACCTCGGGCGTGCACGGCATCCGCCTGCGCGGCGACGACGAGGTGGTGGGAATGGAGCGCAAGGAAGAGACCGGCGATCTGTTGGTGGTGAGCGAGCAGGGCTACGGCAAGCGCACTCCGCTGAAATCCTACCGGCCGCAGGGGCGCGGCGGCAAGGGTGTCACCACCCTCAAGCTGACGCCGCGCAACGGCCGGCTAGTGGGAATTAAGGTGGCCGGCAGCGTTGACGAAGTGCTTCTGATGAGCTACGAGGGGATCGCCATCCGCATCCCGGTCGGTGAGATCTCCCGGCAGGGCCGCAGCACCCAGGGTGTGCGGCTGATGCGTCTGGATAAGGGCGACCGGGTGGTGGCGGTGGCAAAATTGCCTCCTGCCAGTCTCAAGGAACTCTAGCTTTAAAGCCAGATCAACTGCGCTGCCTGCCGGATCGGCAGGCAGCGTTTGGTGCTATGCTGGTGTCGCGCAAGAATATCTTTGGGGTTGCGCTCTAACTATATAATATATATAATCTTACTAGTGTATTAGGATACCGGAGACGAGACGCCTTCTATCCGGTTTTTGTTTTCTCCCGGGGCCTTCTTACTTGTCATCCCCAGGGGCCTGGGGTAGAATATATAAAACCGCGGATGACGTGAAGAATATGGAAAGGATGAGTTGACTGTGGAAGAAAAAGGAACCTGGAAGCTGAAGAAAGGCTTGGCGGAGATGCTCAAGGGCGGCGTGATCATGGATGTGACCACTGCCGAGCAGGCCAAGATCGCCGAGACTGCAGGAGCCTGCGCGGTGATGGCCCTGGAGCGCGTGCCGGCGGATATTAGGGCGCAGGGCGGGGTCGCCCGCATGTCAGATCCCGACGTCATTTTGCGGATTATGGACGCGGTCTCCATCCCGGTGATGGCCAAGGCCCGGATCGGGCACTTTGTGGAGGCCCAGATCCTGGAAGCACTGGGCGTTGATTATATCGACGAGAGCGAGGTCCTGACTCCCGCCGATGAAGCACACCATATCGACAAGAACCAGTTCAAAGTGCCCTTCGTCTGCGGCGCACGTGACCTGGGTGAAGCTCTGCGGCGCATCGGCGAGGGAGCGGCGATGATCCGCACCAAGGGCGAGGCCGGCACCGGCAACATCGTGGAGGCGGTACGCCACATGCGCACCGTAATGGGTGAGGTGCGCCGGTTGCAGAACCTGCCACCGGAGGAACTGATGGCAGCCGCCAAGAATCTGGGGGCGCCTTACGAATTGATCAAAGAAGTGGCCGGGCTAGGCAAGCTGCCGGTGGTCAACTTCGCCGCCGGTGGAGTGGCTACCCCTGCCGATGCTGCCCTGATGATGCAGCTCGGATCCGACGGCGTGTTTGTGGGCTCGGGGATCTTCAAGTCATCAGACCCAGCGCTCCGGGCGAAAGCCGTAGTGGCTGCGGTCACCTATTACAACGACCCGAAGATGCTGGCGGAGATCTCCCGTGGCTTGGGCGAGGCTATGCCGGGGCTGGAACTGTCCGCCGTTCCGCCCGAGGAGCGCCTGGCGGTACGCGGCTGGTAACGAAACGAGTAAACACGGGGACGGTTCTCATGTTTCATCAGTCTATTGCATAGGACAAGCCCTAGAAAGGATCGTAGCTGATGAAGGTTGGAGTCTTGGCGTTGCAGGGCGCCTTTCGGGAGCATGCCGAAGCCTTCAGGAGTTGTGGGTGCGACTGCCTGGAGGTGCGTTCACCGGGTGATGTGAAGGCAGTCGATGCCCTCGCCCTGCCCGGTGGTGAGAGCACTACCATTGGCAAGTTGCTCGTTGACTACCACCTGATGGACCTGGTGCGACAGCGCATTCAGAATGGCCTGCCGGTCTTTGCCACCTGTGCCGGGGCGATCGTATTGGCTCGGGAGATCGTTGACAGCGATCAGCCGCGTCTTGGTCTGATGGATATAAAAGTTCAGCGTAACGCTTACGGACGCCAGGTGGACAGCTTCGAGACATCACTGGCGGTACCTTGTCTGGGCGATGAGCCCTTTCCCGCAGTCTTTATCAGGGCGCCTCTGATCGATTCGGTGGGCCCCGGGGTGGAGGTGCTGGCCCGCTACAAGAA
>JAHFCR010000145.1 GCA_023249405.1 Peptococcaceae bacterium
AAAGCGCTATCCGCACCCATTGCATCGGGGTTCTGGCATGAAATAGACAATCCTTGACCACCAGCGCCCCGGCAGGGCCGTGCAGGAGGCCGAACAGCCGATACCCCAACCGCCCGCCCAGCCGGGCGCTAGCCCTCCTCCCGCTCCGCATCCTGGACAGGGCCATGAAGTAAAGACTGCCCAGCCTGGAACCGCCGGCTGTAACCAGGAGCAGCAGCAGCGCCAGGACTGCCAGCGCCACCAGGTTGGCCGCCCATAGCAGCTGCGGCGTGATCACGAGTCCCGCCAAATGTTTGAAGAATAGCACCGGCAGCGCCAACACCGCCATATCCACGAGCAACAGCACGGGCAGGCTCTGCGCCCCGCAGAGGTACGCCGCCAGGATCACCAGCAGGACGCTGAGGATGCCTGCAGCGGCCATGCCGAGGATGAGCAGCAGCAGCCCCGGCAGGAAGCCGTGTACGCTGCCGGGCGCCAGCGCCGCGGCCAGCCCCACGGGCAGGGCGAACTTCAGGTCCCAGGAGAGGCAATCCAGATACCGGACCGCCAGAAAAGCCGGAAAGGAGACCGGGGACGCGAGCAGCAGAGAATTCTCCCGGCTGGCGAACAGGCTGGACAGCACAGCAGGCAAACCAAGGATCAGCACCAGCAGCACGCCGGAAACCAGGATCAGGGAGGCGTAACCGGGATTGGCGGCGAGCCAGCGGTGCAGAAAATAGAATATGGCTATGGCCACCGCTATCGGCGGCGCCCAGAGCAGCAGGCGCCGCGGCTCCCGGGCATAATTGCGCAGTTCGTACAGCCTGTACCTGAGTAGGACGCCGAAGGTGCTCATCCGGTTGCGCCCACCCCTTCCTGGGCACTGCCGGGCCCGGTCAGGGCGAGGAAGATCTGCTCCAGGTTGGATTCGGGCATCCGGGACTGCGCTTTCAGATCGGCGATCGTCCCCTCAGCCACCATCCGGCCCTGATCGATGATCGCCACGCGGTCACACATGTTTTCGGCCACCTCGAGCACGTGGGTGGACATCAGGACGGCGGCGCCCTGTTCAGCGAGAGTATGCAGGAGATTCTTGATCACCCAGGCGCCCCTGGGATCGACCCCGTTCGTGGGTTCGTCCAGCACCAGCAGGCCGGGGCTGTGAATCACCGCCGCCGCCAGGGCGACCTTGCGGCGCATTCCCTGCGAATAGGTTCTGATCAGCGCATCCGCCGCATCGGCCAGGTCAAAGGCGGCCAGCAGCTGCTCAATCCGCTCTGCAAGGCCGGCCCGCGGTGTTCTATAGAGTTCGGCCGAAAATCTGACAAACTCCCTGCCGGTCAGCCGGTCGTAGACGACCGGAGACTCGGCCACGTAGCCCAGGAGCCGTTTGGCCGCCAGTGGCTCTCTCCGGAGATCGCGGCCGAACACCGCCACCTCCCCGCCCGATGGCCGGAGCAGGCCGGTGACCATGTTCATGGTGGTCGTCTTCCCCGCCCCGTTCGGCCCCAGGAAACCGTAGATCTCTCCTGCTTGCAGGCGCAGATCGATCCCGTCGACCGCCTTGAAAGAGCCGTAATATTTCTCCAGCGACCTTGTCTCCAGCGCCCAGCCCGCTGCCGTATCCGGCCTGACAAAAGCGATCGCCGGATTGGTCACGGCATGAGGAATGCCACTGCCGCTATCATCGGCCGGCTGCTCCGGCGCCGGTTCGCCAGCCCCGGCGAGCGGCGGCTGAGGGGCCGGTTTGCCAGCCCCGGCAGCAGTGATGCGCACGTCTGTTTCCAAACCGGCCGGGATCCGCTGCCGCAGCGCCTCCAGGAGACGCTCGGGTTCGTCCACGTTGAACATCATGCCTGAGACAAGAGCGCGGCGGAACAGGGAGAGCCTGAATCTCTGCGGCCGGCTCAAGGCGATCAGGATCGTGCTCTTGCTCCCTGCCATAACACACAACAGGCTGTGTTTCCGGTCGTAATCCACACCGAAATTGACCAGGCCTTTGTGCCTGATGCCGTCAGCCTGTTCGACTGAAGCAATGTTGCCCAGAGGCACGACCCCTTTAAAAAAGATTCCGAAACGGAGGATCAGATTGTCGCCTCTGATGCTGTGCTTCATAAACAGCATGGAAGGCAGCAGGTACCCCACCGCCAGCAACTCCAGAGCGATAATGGCCAGGACAATCCCCCGTCCCACCGGGCTTTTCAGGGAAAGAAGCAGCAGCACGAAGACCGGTATCTCGCACATGAGCAGCAGCACGACGAAACCGTAGACAAAGGTGCTCAGGTCGGAACTCTTCCGATGGTAGGTGAAAGTCAGACTGTTCCGGGGCAAGGGATGAGATGGCATTGCCTTTAACCTCCCCGCGCAGTTTAAAAACTGCGCCCATATCCCTGATACTGGCAATGCTTTTGTGCCTATCGTTATTTATGCATTAAATGTTTTGTATGTATTATATATACTTAATGTACCATATAATTATAATTTATCAAGCGTCCCGGCGTTGTCATCTTGAGAATCGCAGCCTGTCCCCTGACCCGGATAGCGCTGGAACTGCTCCTCCACCACACCGCTGCATGGTCTAATCTTTTTTATTCTGTCTATTGACAAAACAGGTTTACCTCAATAAACTTAAATGCAGGTCTATTGCAATAAACTTTTATATTGAGGCTAGCCAAATGGAAGCATATAAACTATTTGACGCGGAATTCAAATTTGTCTCCCTCATTTGGGAGAATGAGCCTATTAATTCAACCGAGCTTGTAAAGCTTTGTCTTGAAAAATTAGGCTGGAAAAAGTCAACTACCTATACAGTGTTGAGAAAGCTCTGCAAACGCGATATTTTACAAAATCAAAATGCAACCGTGACAACCCTTATCAAGCGTGAAGAGGCGCAGAAATACGAGAGCGAGGCTTTAATAGAAAAGGCTTTTGACGGCTCCTTGCCGCAATTTCTAACCGCTTTCCTAGACCAAAAGAAAATTACCGAAAAAGAGGCAGACGAGCTTAAGCGCGTTATTGAGGAGGCGACAGAGTGACAGGGTTATTTACCTCCGCGCTAAATATGAGCATTACCGCAAGCTATGTGGCTCTTGCCGTCATCATGATCAGGATGCTCTTAAAAAAAGCGCCGAAGGCCTTCTCTTACACATTGTGGCTGGCAGTACTCATCAGACTGGTTTGCCCATTTAGTTTTAATTCTGCATTTAGCTTTTTAAGTTTTCTAAAGCCTGATATTCAAACAAGCGCAGGGGCAATTGAGCATATTCCAATTAACATCGCTTTGATGCAAAACCCCGCGGTTGATGTTGGATTCGGCAGAATAAATCATCTTGTTAATTCTTCGCTCCCATCCGCGATACCCGCAGCAAGCGCCAATCCCCTGCAGATCATCATGGAGATCGCCGGC
>JAHFCR010000082.1 GCA_023249405.1 Peptococcaceae bacterium
AAGCACTGGTCATAGACCTTGTTGACCAGGATGCAGTCCTTGGCGGTAAATGGCGGGCATGTCGGTATGGTCACCCCCGCGACTATAGTAAACCCGCATTCTCCTGGTGTGATTGGCATGGAGTTTTCCCCCCCCTGATTAATGTATTTTAAAGATCACCAATCAATTGGTTCGTGGTGACTGGTAATACATTATATGGTAATTTCCAAGAAGTGTGATTTCAACAAAACTTTTTAATAAAAGCTGAAGCAGAAGGATGCTGTCTCCTTCTGCTTCAGCGGCCTGGCTTAAGCCTTGTTTTGAGCCTGGTTATGGATCGATTAAGGCAGGGACGCCGATGGTGCCCGATCCCAGCAGGAAGCCGTTGACGGTGACGGTGTAAGTGTTAAGCAATACGGCCACTCCCGCGAATAAAAGTGAGCAGGCCGTGGCGCTGTCGTGGGCAACACCCAGCACGTCGGTAAATTCGATCGGGATCGGGAACGACACTACTTTGACGCCGCCGGATACGAACGAGACGGTGTCGAGGGCGCCCTCCAGACCACCGATGGTGGGGAAGGCCGCCGTTCCAGTGATGTCGGTGACTGCAGTGGCGACCACTGTTGGCACACCGCCGATCAGCCTGGTGACGGTAACCGTTGTGCCCACCAGGGGCGCTCCTCCCACGGCCAGAATAGTGACCGTCGGCGGCAGCTGGCAGCGCTCCGGCGGGAAGAGCGGCTGGGGCAGGCAGGCAAACCCGGGTTCTGCTGAGAAGGTGCAGGCTGGGACCTCGCAGAAGCCGTAGGTCGGGACCAGCAGCTTCACGGGAGCGGTCACCTGCAACTCCTTGCAAATATTGCCGACGCATGCAAGTTGTATCGGGAGTCCTGTGGGGCTTGTGAGCAGGGTGCAGGAACAATCACCGAAGCTAACGATATCGCAGGTGATAGAGGTGCCGGGCGGTGCCCACAGGTTGGCTCGGGCGGCCGCGCTTATAGTGACAGTGTGAGCGCACAGCGTTACACCAGCCGGTGAAAAGATCGGAGCGACAGCCTCAAATGAGTTTAACACTAGCACTTCTTCGAAAAACGGTGTCAGCGGTGGTGTCACGGCAACCGTCCCGGCGAAGGTGCAGGTTGCGCTTCCTGGAATGGGAATGCAGCCGACAGTAGAGCCCGGTGGTATGTCAATGCAAGGAAAGACTACCCTCAGGGGTATTGTACCCGAGGTGCCGAGTTCCTCAGCGAAGCACTGGTCGTAGACCTTGTTGACCAGGATGCAGTCCTTGGCGGTAAATGGCGGGCATGTCGGTATGGTCACCCCCGCGACGATAGTAAACCCGCATTCTCCCGGTGTGATTGGCATGTCAGATCCCCTCCTGTTGATCTATTTTTTAAGAATACAGTCCATTGGTTTGTCGTGACTGGTAATACATTATATGGGAATTCAATGTAATTGCCATATAATACGGTATTTACTATGTTGGTATATTATGGATATAAAGGTTTATACATATCTATCTGGTTTAATATTCCATAAAGTACATTATGTCAGATCCACAACCAGGTATCGAAGAATGTGGCTTCTCTTTATTTCTTGGTACTTACATCTTCTTCTGCTCAATCTATCTGTCTGAGCTTTACTGTGGATCGATGATCGATGATCAATGAAGCAGCAAGAGCGTCCGGTAGGCGCCTACTTTGGCAGCGCAGCCGCAACTGGTAACAGATCTCCTAAATATCTCATATCGTAGTTAAGTAGCCATCAACTTTGCATGAACAGGTGTGTAGCATATGGATAGCCATGAGGGCACTATCAGCCTCTGCATGATCGTCAGGGACGAGGAACATAACCTGGGGCGCTGCCTGGACAGCGCCCGCGGGTTTGTGAATGAGATCATCGTCGTCGATACCGGATCCCGGGATGCCACCCCCGATATTGCCAGACACTACGGTGCGCGTTTATATGATCTCGCCTGGCAGGATGATTTCTCGCAGGCCAGGAATGAGAGCCTGAAGCATGCTATCGGGGAATGGGTGCTGATCCTGGATGCCGATGAAGAACTGCCGCCGGAAACCGCCCACAAGCTGAGGTTCTTGGCTGCCGGCAGTGATGTGGAGGCCTGGGCCTTTACGATTATCAGCCCTTGTTCTTCAAGCCAGGCAGGCCAACGGGTAAAACATCCCGGTCTCCGCATGTTCAAGAATAGGGAGTCCTACTTCTTCGAAGGGAAGATCCACGAGCAGATCATACCGAGCATCCTCAGAGCAAACCCCGGCGCCACCATCCCGTACGCAGATGCAGCGATCACGCACCACGGATACACAAAGCAGAGCAGAAATAAGACGCGGCGTAATATCTCCATTCTCAAGCAGGCACTGGCGGAAAGGCCGGCCGATTCCTTCATTAACTATAATCTCGGGCTCAGCTACTACGCCCTGAGCGATCTGGAAAGTTCCCGCCGTTATTACGAAGCAGCCAGGACGCTGATCCATCCCAACGACAGATTTGCCGCCGCTTTTTTCCGGAACTACTCCATCTGCCTGGGAGACCTGGGCGACTATGAGCAGGCACTGAAGCTGGTCGACGAAGGGTTGGCCTGTTTTCCCGATTATCCCGATCTATACTTCATCAAGGGGCAACTGTGCTGGGACCTGAGCCTGCTGATCCCTGCCAAGGCCAATTTCTTGAAATGTCTCCGTTTTCGTCAAACCCTGCCGGAGTACGTCACCACCGAAGGGGTGACCGACCGTCTGGCGCTTCAGAACCTGGCGGAAGTCTGCGCCCGTGATCAAAATTTCGATGAGGCCGTAGCCTATCTGGAGCGGGTATTGAAAATAAGCCCTACCGATGAATTGTTTGTCCAGCTATGCGTATTGCTGCAGAAAAAGGGGCTGGATGGAGGCAAAGTGGCGTCATATCTGAAGAACAGCTTCCATCTAGACCGTCCGGTTATTGCCCGGCTATTATTTGGAATAAAAGAGTACGAGGCCTGTCTCCATTTTGTGAGGAGCGGCGAGAGGCAAGAGGTGAAAGAGGACAAACTCTTTTCTCAAGGGTCCTCAAGCAATTATCCCGGCATCGAGGATGAGCTTCTGCTCGAAGCCAAATGCCTGCTACGGCTCGGGCATCATACCGAAGCAGCGCAGCTTCTGTCATGCTGCACATCCCAATGGCCTATTCGCTCCACCGCAATCCTTGAGCAGCACTTTCTGGCGCTATGGCTGCTACATCCCCGCCAGAACGCAGGCCACCTGATCGCCGCCTGTGGCCACCCCGACGATCCGCCCATGATCGCCTGCCAGAAAATCAACTCATTGCTCTTCAGCCAGAGCGTTAATGCGACGGATGATGATCAGGCATGCAGTGCGGCGCCACTGGCACACGCCCGGCGATCTGCCGCGGCGCCAGACTTTAAAGAGCCGGGAGCGGCCGTGACCGAACGGATCCTGCGCCTGGCCCTGGAAGCGCTCCTGGACGGGGACAGCAACCTGTCCCTGACAGCAAGCCTGGCTGTTTGCTGGCGCAAACAGTGCTGTGATGCTTATCTTGCCCTGGGAAAGCATGCCCTGAGCACGGGTTATAGCGAAGAGGCCCTGCAGTTGCTGGAATATGCCCGCAAGGAACCCGCTTTAGCGCCGGCTGATACCTGCTATCTGCTCGGTACGGCCTGCGCCAACCTCGACAGGCATGGCCAGGCCTTCTTATACTTCACTGAAGCTGGTGCGCAGGATCCCGGAAATGAACTTTATGCCGCCTGCGCTTTGGAACAGCTTGCCGGCCAGTGCCTGGTCCATCTAACAAATATGCTGGCGCTTGAGGATGGACGCGCAGATCTGCGTAATGAGCTGTTCAGGGTGACCTCCCTGAGGCATAAAATGCAGCACCTCAAACAGGATCTGCTGCATCGGGACCAAGGGAATGATTCTGACGCGACCGCAACACAGGCATACTGTTCGTTTGACGCTGGCAGCAAACCCGGGCCGGAAGACGAATCCCGGAAGCCGGAGACCACAAAGGGCAGCATGGAGAGCCAGGGCACGTCTCCGTGCGAATCCCCAGGACAGGGCCCTGACGCTCACCGGCCCGGCCCGCAGGCGGACCTATTGAGCATAGTGATGCCGGTCTGTGCTGGTCCGGAAGTCACTCAGAAAGCCCTGCAAGCAATCGCTGACTGCACGGACTGTCCTTACGAGATTATTATCGTCGATAACGACAGCAACCAGATCTGCAAGGCTATTATTGCAGAGTTCGAGAACCGGCATCAGGGAATCACCAGGGTGATCTGCAACGATCATAACAGGGGATATCCCGCTGCCTGCAACCAGGGCCTGCAGATCTCGCGGGGGAAATACGCGGTGGTCATGAACAACGATGTGCTGGTGACGCCGCATTGGGCCAGCCGGATGAGCGCCGCCTTCTCCGGCGATCCACGGATTGGCATCGTCGGGCCGCGCACCAACTACGTTTTCGGCGAACAGTTGGTCAGAGAGTGCGTTTATAACGAGATTACACTTAATGAATGGTCGCAGCAATGGTATGGCAGGCATACCGGCTCACGGCAATCGGCTTTCAGGCTGGTGGGCTTTCTGATGATGATCAGGCAGGAGTTGATCAAACAGATCGGCGGGTTTGACCCGATCTTCGGATTGGGTAATTTTGATGACGATGATTACTGCCTCAGGGCAAGACTGGCAGGTTATCGACTGGTTATTGCCAATGATGTTTTTGTGCATCATTACGGGAGCCAGTCCTTCAACAAACAACCAGAAATTTTCTCGCGATTGCTGGAGACCAACAAGCGCCTGTTTGCCGCCAAGTGGGGCCTGAAACCTGATTTTGGACAGGAGGAAACAATATCCGGGGCGTTTGACAAGAACGAACTGTACATTCCCCTGAGCTGATCAATCGTACTTGCCATAAACAAATTCTTGTTTCAGGTGGGGTTAAAACCCCACCTGAATCTGCTCTGAAAATGTTCATTTTCATTCTCTGATGACGCCGCCGGGCGGCGTGGTGTCTTAGAAGATGTTATCCCACCCCACCGGGGCACCCTCTGGGCCGGGTGCCCCGGTACCCGGTTTAGCGCCGCTTACCTGTACCGTTTTCTTTCAGGCCGGGCGTCAGCCCGGATACGGCGCTCCCGCTTCAAGAAGCGGGAGTCTTAGCGGCAGTTAGCTATCGGATAAACAGCTAAGCATACCCTGCATCTGGAGGTTACGATGGAACAAGTAACTCTGAGTCTTTGCATGATCGCTAAAAACGAATCCGAGCATATTGGACGCTGCCTGCAGAGCGCCAAGAATTGGGTGGATGAGATCATCGTTGTTGACACCGGCTCCACTGATGATACCAGAGAAATTGCCCGGGCCTGGGGAGCGACAGTGATCGATGCCGAATGGCAAGATGATTTCAGCCTCGCCCGCAACGCTTCGCTGGAGCAGGCGACCGGAGACTGGATCCTGTTCCTCGACTGTGATGAGGAACTGGCTCCCGAAAGCGGCCCGGAACTGCGAACATTGATCCGGGACAGCCGCTACGAAGCCTACTTCATCCAGGTTGCCAATCTGACAGAGATCAACTCGAAACTACTCGCTCCCAGCGTACGCCTGTTCAGAAATAGAAAGATCTTTCGTTTTGAGGGCAAGATCCATGAACAGATTGCCACCTCGATTCTGGCCAATTACGGGCAGCAGAGCATCGGCCAGTGCAGCCTCTCCATCATTCACCACGGGTACAATGGGCAACAGGCCAACATCCAGGCCAAGATCAAGAGAAACCTGAAGCTGCTCAACAGTGTGGATGATAGCAAGAGGGACGGCTTTTACTACTACAACCTGGGAGTAGAGCACCTGCGCCTCAGGGAAAAGGAAAAGGGTCTGGCCTGCTTCCTGGAGGCCACGAAATTGACGGCTGCCAACCTGGGATATGCCCCGATCCTGGCTCTCAGAACCACCACCACCCTCATGGAACTGAACAGGTACCTCGATGCCGTCAGGTATCTGAAATACTACCAGAGCATTTACAGCGATTTCAACGATCTGTTTTTTCTGGAGGGCCTCTGTTATCTGCACTGTGGTTGGTACTCCAAAGCCAGTGAATGCCTGGAGCGTTATTTCGGCATGACCCCCGCCCCTCCCTGGTACCCCATGGAGACAAACTACTGCGGGGCGCCGGCCGAAGAATTCAGGGACTGGCTGCAGGGACGCCCCATCCCCCTTGATTATCCGGAGATCAGCGCCTGTGTCATCGGCAGAGACGAAGTGAACCGGATTCGCCAATGTATTCATAGCGTCAACGAGATCGTCCAGGAGGTAGTCTACATCGATACGGGTTCTACTGACAATACGCCAGCTATTGCTTACCAGCATGGGGCGAGGGTCTTTACCATCCCCTGGGCCGCTAATTTCTCGGAGGCGCGCAATTACGCTCTCGATCAAGCCACCAGAGAGTGGATCCTGGTCCTGGACGCCGATGAAATGCTATCGGAAGAGGGTAAAAAACAGATTGCAGAGTTGCTCAGGACTGCACCACCGGACCAGGGCGGATATATCCTGAGAATCTGCACCTTCCTCGACAGCAGCGGCACACCCATCAGCACGCACCCGTCAGCTACGGATGCCAACTGTCAGCTTACCGGAAGCTGCAGGCTATTCCGGCGAAAAAGCGCCCGCTACCGGGGAGCAGTGGGCGAATCAGTGACCGCATCCCTGATTTCAGCCGGTCAAACCGTCACTCCGGCAGAGATCGCCATCAATCACCTGCACTACCAAACAGATCCTCAATACGCTGCCAGAAAAAGAGTCTGGAAAACAGAGACCATTAACCAAGGGCTTCAGGATCAACCGATCCCGCATAACTATGCCCTGGGCATGGAGCTTTTTTATGCCCAGGATTTCGCTGCCGCCCTTAACTGCTTTGAGACATGCCATCAGCAGGGCGATATGGCCGGTACGCCAAACTTTTTCTATTACTATGCGCTATCTTTGATCAATGCCGGAGACCACAGCCGCGCGGTCAAGCTGCTGGATGAGGCTACAGGACTATTTCCGGATTATACGGACCTCACGTACCTGCTGGGAATTGCCCATTATCAACTGGGGAATGCAGAGGCCGCAGCCATGCTCCTGCGCCGCTGCCTGGAAATGGGCGACACTCCCTGGCAGAAGTACCTGGCCTGTCCAGGAACAGGAAGCTGCAAGGCAATGTATTCCCTGGGGACGATCCTGGCCCGGCAGAACCTTGCTTCCGAGGCGCTGGATCTGTTTTTTCAACTTGCCGACCTGCCCGAATGGTTTGATCAGGCAATCGAGGGGATTGTCGTGATCAGCAACATGCTGGACATCCCCCCGGAGCAGATATTGCAGCAGAAGAAACTCCTGAATGCAGAGGGCCTCAGCGCTGCGGCTAAAGCCTGCGCCAAAATGCTGAACTTCAAAGACGGCTTGCGCTGCCTGGCCATCGCCAGCGACCAGCTTGCCCAACAGCCTGCGCCGCGGAACTTCATGGGTATCATTCAGGCTGTCGAGCTGCTCATCAAGTCATTCTGCCATGGCAATCAAGTCACTTTATGAACCCGTGGAATGCCAGAACCCAGGATGAAAAAAATCCTGGGTTTGTCCACAGCCCGCCATTTTAAAAATTCCGCTCCCCGGCTATTCTGCAAAGAAAAACAATGCCCTGCTATGAACCGGTGTAGTATTTAACTTTGTCATGGCAGCACGGTTCCGTTTCCACGCAAACAAACGTGGGCACACAAAGATTGGTCACTGTCAGCGAGATTGTAATTTTTCCCGATACGGAAGTCGGCGTCGTGACGATGCTTCTCGGATCGCAGGTAGCAGAACAGGTCACTTCCGGATCGCCGCACCCGCAAGGACATAGAGTGATGCCTTCAGGCAAGGGAGCGCTGTCTGATCTTCCCATTATGTTGCAGTAGTCCAAAAAAGTGCATGAACTGCCACATCTGCAATCAGGTTCTTCGGGGCTTTGCTTTTTAAGATAGGCATACTCAAACTGAGCATCATAGGAAAAACGTAGCGTTGGCGGGGTTGCCTTTAAATTTATACCCACATCATAGCAGCAAACGTTGCTTTCGTTTCCCGGTTCAACAGGTGCATGCTTAGGGTCGCTACAGGTTACCGTTCCAGAATATGTATAATTGATAGTGGTCACTTCATTACAGCAAATTTTAACTAATGGCATTTTTTGTGCCTCCTCAAATGAAATCGTAAGCCGGTTGATTCTGTTCTTAGTATATGGAATGCCCGATCTACATGTTACTTGTTCCAAGCGCTAAAGCGCTTAGCCATATGATACAAGCCTGCTTCCGTTGAAGGCTTGCGGCATATTGAGCGAGAGCGGCAGGAGGGACCGGAGGAGGATATCTTTTGCTTTTGCGGTAACTGAACCTGCCTTTTTTCATATCCTAAGAAAGATAGTTTAACTTAACTCAACAGGAGAGCGCAACGTGGAAAACAATGGATTGTTTGCGCAAGAGCAGCACAATCAGAGAGAACCATTACCGGGTGCGCCCCCATTCGCCAAGCGCGGCAAAAACCTTGACTCATCCAGAAAGTACCCGGCACCCCCCGGACACGGGCACGTCTTGATGACGGACTGTCTGGTTCCGTTATATGACAATGACGCGGGCTCTCTCTACATGTGGAACATGATCGGGCTATTCCGGAAACTAGACTGGAATATCACCTTCTACCCGGAAAATCTGACGCCTATTCAACCGTATTCGTCTGAACTGCAGCAGATGGGTGTTGAAATCATCTACGGTCAGACGACGTTCCCAAAGTTTATCCAGGAACATAATGCGCAATTTGACCTCGCTTTGCTGCGGCGGCCCGCTTATGCATTCCATAAACTCGATCTGATACGCATGTTTACTCCAACGGCAAAAATCATCTATGACACGGTCGATCTTCATTTCTTGAGAGAACAAAGAAGGGCGGCAGTTGAGCAGGATATGAACGTCTTCCTGTCGTCGGTTAGCTACAAAGCAATGGAGCTTTACCTGGCCAAATTCTCCGATCTCACTTTTACGGTAACCGAAGTCGAACGCCAACACCTGCTCCGGCTCGATCCCTCCCTGAAAGTTGCCGTGATTCCGATTATCCATTCGGTTCCGGAAGGAATACGACCAGCTTTTGACCATCGCTCCGGTCTGATATTCTTGGGCAACTATGCCCATACACCGAACATTGATGCCGTGAAATGGTTTGTCACCGAAATTTGGCCGGCAATAAGCCAACAGCTGCCGAATGTTGCGTTCTACATCATAGGAAGCAATACTCCCAAGGATTTTGCGCAGTTGGAAACAATACCGGGGGTGAAGGTCATCGGGCGGGTGACCGAGGTCGGTCCATGGTTCGATCGCTGTCGCCTGTTTGTCAGCCCGTTGCGGTACGGAGCAGGGATGAAGGGCAAGATCGGGCATGCCATGAGTTACGGATTGCCTGTAGTGACCACCGGCATCGGGGCGGAGGGAATGCAGCTGGAAGACGGGGAAACCGCACTGATAGCCGAGAGCCCGATGGAGTTCGCCAATGCCGCGGTGAGGCTCTATGAGTCCAGCAGCTTATGGCAGCACCTGGCCGGAAAAGCGCTGGCACACGTACAAAAATACTACACGCCGCAGATAGCTGAAAGACGCCTGGCAGCCGCTCTTGAGAATTTAGGCTGCGCTCAGCGGGATGTTTGATGAGAAAACTATTGGACACTGCGATAGCCGGCGGGACCGATCTGGTACAGGTCTCGTCCCCAGCTGTCGATGGCTACCGTGGCTGGAAAATCCTCGACTATGAAGCGCCATACCGCCTCTGTCCCCAGGTCCGGAAAAGCCGCCACCCGCGCCTCCTTGATACAGTGGGAGAGCAGGGCGCCCGCTCCGCCTGTGGCCGCCAGGTAGACAGCGTCGTACTGCCGGATAGCGGCGATCACCCCGGGGCTACGGTCGCCCTTGGCGATGATCCCTCGCACCCCATAAGCCAGCAGTTGCGGCGTGAAAGCATCCATGCGGCCTGCAGTGGTAGGTCCCGCAGCCCCGCAGGCATGGCCTGGACGAGCCGGCGTCGGCCCAACGTAATAGATTAGCTGCCCTCTCAGATCAACCGGTAGTTCCCCACCTTGCGCCAGAACCTCGGCAAAACGCCGGTGCGCCTGGTCACGCGCCCCATAGAACGCTCCCGTCAATAATACTCTCTGACCGGCCTGCAGCTCCCGGGCCACCTCCGCCGAAAAGGGCGTCTCAATATGCCTGCACTCATCCATTCAGCATGCTCCTTAGGCAATTATTATCCGATGAAGCGCCCCGGGCGCCCTCTGAGCGTACCCGGGGACCTGTTACCCCCGCTTCGTTGAAGCAGCGGTTTTACGCAAGCGGAAATCAGTCCTGTTCGCCGTTCCAGACCCAGGTTTTATGGCGCAGGGCATGGCAACTGATGTTTACCGCCACCGGCAATCCGGCGATGTGGGTGGGAAAGGCCTCGATCTGCACCGCCAGGGCAGTCACCTGGCCGCCAAACCCCTCAGGCCCGATACCCAGGGCATTGATCGCTGTTTTTAATTCACTTTCCAGGGCAGCCAGGTCGGTGTCAGGATTGGAGGCGCCCAGCGGCCGCAGCAGGGCTCGCTTGGCAAGCAGCAGCGCTTTATCCGCCGTGCCTCCCAGGCCAACCCCCACCACCACCGGCGGGCATGGATTCGCCCCCGCCCGCTCCACTGCCGCAATCACAAACTGCCTGACTCCGGCCAGGCCGTCAGCGGGTTTCAACATTCCCAATGCAGTACAGTTCTCGCTGCCAAAACCTTTGGGCATGATCGCAATGCGAAAATTGTCCCCCGGAACGATGTCGTAGTAGATCACCGCCGGGGTGTTGTCCCCGGTGTTTACCCGGTGCAAGGGATCCACAACTACAGATTTGCGCAGGTAACCATCCCGGTAGCCCTGGGCCACCCCTCTGTTGATCGCCTCGCTCAGGCTCCCGCCAACAATATGCAGATCCTGTCCTGTCTCCACAAAGGCCAGCACCATCCCTGTATCCTGGCAGACAGGCACCCGCTCCGAGGCAGCAATCCCGGCGTTGGCACAAAGCTCATCCAGAATGCGCCGCCCGGTGGGAGATCCCTCCTGCTCTTTTGCCCCGGCAAGGGCAGTCAGCACATCCGCAGGCAGGCCAAAGTTGGCCTCCTGGCAGAGAGCGGCTACCCGGGCCGCGATCAGGTCAGTGTTGAGTTCTCGCAAACTATAGCCCCCCTGTGCTGCATTTGCTATCGATCCCGGACAGGTTCACCTGTTCTACCTGAAATGGGAAATCTCCTAGAAATTGTCTGCCGGAGGAGTAGAAGGAATTAACAGCGCCACTGGCGAAGAAACGGTGTCCCTCCGGTTCTGCCGCCTGGCCGTCTGCGCTACCGGCAGTACTGCGGCTGCTGCTGAGCGGGAGGGAGGCAAGCAGGGCGCTCAATTCCTTCACCGTCTCTTCGGCCGGGTCCACCATCATTATCGCATCCCCGGCCAGCTCCCTGATCACCGGAGCCAGAAAGGGGTAGTGAGTGCAGCCCAATACGATCGTATCCACTCCAGCTTCTCTAAGAGGCTGCAGGTACTGCCGGGCTATTGCCCGGACTTCCGGGCCATCGATCCGGCCTGCTTCCACCAGCGGTACAAACCGCGGGCAGGCCTGGGTATGTACCGTCACACCCGGGTCATAGGCTAGAAAACAGCGAGGAAAGGCCCCGCTGTTGACAGTGGCGGCAGTGGCCAGGACACCGATCCTCCGGTTGCGAGTCGTCTCCAAGGCCGCCCGTACCCCGGGCTCCAGTACGCCCAGCACAGGCAGATGGAATCTCTCCCGCAACACCGGCAGTGACACCGAAGAACTGGTGTTGCAGGCAGCAACGACCGCCTTGACATCAAACCGCTGCAAGAAAGAGACAATCTGCTCACCAAAGGCGATGATCTCATCAGGTGTGCGCGAACCATAGGGAACCCGGGCTGTGTCCCCAAAATAGATAATGTGCTCATCAGGCAGTTGTGCCAGCATCTGCCTGACCACGCTCAACCCCCCCACACCGGAGTCGAAGACTCCGATGGGTTGACTGTAGCTCAAGTAGGTTCATCTCCATTTCCCGAAGTAATAATCTCTTTGCCCGCCCCTAATACCCCCAAAAAGCGGTGACGTTGTATCCGGGCTAACGTCCGGCCTGAAGGCAGGCTCTAAAGCTTCGCTTCAGGCTGAAAGCTGCCTGCACGTGGAAAACGGCACAGGTAGGGGGCCGCTAAGCCGGGTGCGCGCCCGCTGATGCGGGTA
>JAHFCR010000146.1 GCA_023249405.1 Peptococcaceae bacterium
CGCGGCGGAAAAAGAGAAGCTGGTCCACCAGCATTTCGACACGGTGTCCGCCCGCTATGACTTCATGAACACCCTGCTGAGCTTCGGGCTGCACCATTTGTGGAAGCGGGCTGCGGTGCGGCTTATGGGGCTCAAGGCCGGGGATCGGGTCCTCGACGTCTGCGGCAGCACCGCGGACCTGGCTCTCCTGGCCGCCAAGACCATCGGCCCCGCCGGCCGGGTGCTGGTCTACGATATCAACCGGGCCATGATGGCCGCAGGCCGGCCCAAGTTGGCTAAGGCCAATCTTACCTCCCGCATCGCCTTTCTCCAGGGGGACGCCGAACGCCTCTCCTGCCCCGATGAGAGCTTCGACGCGGCCATGGTGGGTTTCGGCATCCGCAACCTGACCCATCCCGAGCTGGGTTTCCAGGAGATGCACCGGGTCCTGAAGCCCGGCGGCCGTTTCATGTGCCTGGAGTTTTCCCAACCCGTCACCTATTGGTTCCGGCGTCTGTATGACGTCTACTCATTTTACCTCATGCCCCTGCTGGGCCGGATCTTCGTGGGCTCCTGGCAGGCTTACACCTATCTGCCGGAGTCCATCCGCATGTTCGCTGACCCCGAAGAGGTCTCGGCCACCCTGGAGGGCTTGGGTTTCACCCAGGTCAGGTATCGCCGCCTCACCAACGGCATCGCGGTGATCCACCTGGCGGTGAAGGCATGAAGCTCAACTGGGCCGAGCGGCTCATCGTCAACAATCCGGTGCGGGTCATGATCCAACGCCAGATCATCGCGTGGATCGATCAGACCGTGGCTCCGGGAGCCAGGGTCCTGGAAGTGGGCTGCGGCCGGGGCGCCGGGGCCTGCCTCCTGCTGGAAAAATTTCAGCCCGCCGCGCTCCACGCCCTGGACCTGGACCGGCGCATGATCCACCAGGCCCTAACCTACCTAACCCCGGAGCAACGCCGCCGCATCTCTCTCTACGTGGGGGATGTCTTCAGCCTCCCCTACCGGGACGCCGTCCTGGACGGGGTCTTCGGCTTCGGGGTGCTGCACCACCTGCCCGACTGGCAGGCGGGCCTGCGTGAGGTCGCCCGGGTTTTGAAACCCGGTGGCTTCTATTTCCTGGAGGAGTTTTACCCCCAGTTTTATCAGAATTTCTTGGCCAAGCGCCTCTTCCTGCACCCAGAACACAACCGCTTTCGCAGCCATGATCTGCGCCAGGTCCTGGAGGATTGCGGCCTCTCCCTGAGGCAATGCCTGGAGCAGAAGCAGTTGGGTATTTTGGCAGTAGTTACCAAAGAAGGCTAATTGATGAGATCAGATATAATTATCATTGGTGGTGGTATTATTGGATTGGCCACTTCTTACAATATTCTCAAACGATATCCAAAAAAAACCATCACAATTCTGGAAAAAGAATCTGATTTGTGTCTACACCAATCAAAACACAATTCCGGTGTTCTTCATTCAGGAATCTACTACAAGCCCAATTCATTAAAATCCATTAATTGTCGAAAGGGTAAACGCCTGATAGAAGCTTTTTGTGCCAGAGAAAACATACCATATAAGATCTGTGGTAAACTGATCGTAGCCGTAGAAAAAAAAGAACTGCCAGTATTATATAACTTATTCCAGCGTGGTAAAGAAAACAGCATCAATTGTGAAATCATTGAAAGGTCAAGAATATTAGAACTGGAACCATATTGTGCTGGGATAAAGGCTATTCATATTCCTGAAACTGGAATAGTAGATTTCAATATCGTAGGTAAGCACCTTGCCAAAATTATCATAAACCACGGACATAAAATTCTGACTGATACTAAGGTTTTGAATCTGACAGAAACTCCTTCACAGGTATATGTAGAAACTACCAAGGGCACTTTTCATTCCAAATTTTTAATCAATTGTGCCGGGTTATATTCTGACAGATTTTCGAAAATTGCAGCCAAAATAGTCCCGTTCAGAGGAGAATATTTTAAACTTAAACCTGGAGTAGAAACATTTTGTAACAGTCTTATCTATCCAGTTCCAAATCCACAGTTTCCTTTTCTTGGAGTTCACTTTACCAGAAATATCTACGGGACGGTAAAATGTGGTCCAAATGCTGTTCTGGCTCTTAGTCGTGAAGGATATTATAGAACTACTATTGATTTAAGGGACGCAATAGAAAGTCTAAGTTATCCCGGATTTTTAATACTTGCTAGTAAATACTGGTACAATGGCCTTCAAGAAATATTCAGATCGCTCAGTAAAACAGCCTTTACCAAAACATTACAACGGCTTATACCCGCAATAACCTCTGAAGATTTAATCCCAACTACTGCAGGTGTGCGTGCTCAAGTGATTACGCCAGATGGCCAGATGGTCGACGACTTTCTTTTTCATGAGACCAATAGAACCATTCATGTGATAAATGCTCCCTCGCCTGGCGCTACTGCTTCTTTGAATATCGGAAAAAGTATTACCGAAAAACTCATCTTGCATAGATTATAATCAGGGGATTGCGTATTTAACCTAGTTCCGACTACCGAATTCTCACCCTTCCAATATTCCTCACTGGCACAAAAATTTTTTTTATAAGGGGAACGATATGAAGGCCATTCGCGTCCACGAATTCGGCGAGCCCGAGGTTATGCGCCTGGAAGAAGTCTCGGAGCCCCGGCCGGGTCCCGGCCAGGTTCTGGTTCAGGTCCACGCCGTGGGGGTCAACCCGGTGGAAACTTACGTCCGGGCCGGCGCCTATGCCGCCGCCCCGCCCCTGCCCTACACCCCCGGCACCGACTGCGCCGGGGTGGTGGCGGCGGTGGGCGAAGGGGTCAATAGGGTGGCCCCCGGCGACCGGGTCTATACCTCTTTTACCGTGAGCGGCTCGTATGCTGAGAAGACCCTGTGTCTGGAGTCCCAGGTGCATACCCTGCCGCCCCAGGTTTCCTTTGCCCAGGGGGCGGGCGTGAACGTGCCCTATGCCGCGGCTTACCGGGCCCTGTTTCAGCGGGCCCGGGCTCTCCCCGGGGAGGTGGTGCTGGTCCACGGCGCCAGCGGCGGCGTGGGGGTGGCCGCCACGCAGTTGGGCCGGGCCGCGGGCCTGACCGTCATCGGCACCGCCGGCACCGCCGAGGGCAAGCGCCTGGCAGCCGAGCAGGGGGCGCACCACGTCCTGGACCACTACGCCCCCGGCCACTTACAGCAGGTCCTGGAACTCACGGAGAATCGGGGCGTGGATGTGATTCTGGAGATGCTGGCCAACGTCAACCTGGGCCGCGACCTGGAGGTCCTGGCCAGCCACGGCCGGGTGGTGGTCATCGGCAGCCGGGGCACGGTGACCGTCGACCCCCGCCTGACCATCATGCATGAGGCTAACATT
>JAHFCR010000147.1 GCA_023249405.1 Peptococcaceae bacterium
GGCCGGCGATCAATGTGGCGGCGGCAATCCGCAACAGCAGTCCCGCGCAGAGCAGGGCCAAGATCAGCATCGCCCCATCGCCAGGGCTGATTTTCAGCTTTTTATATTTATAAAGAAGGAAGACGGCCACAAACAGGACTAAGAATAGAAGAGCATAGGCGATCAGCGGGGAGGCATAACCGGCGCCCGCGCTCACGGCTCCCCTTCCCGGCATCCCTGCCCGGCCAGGCGTCGCCTGCCGGGCTGGATTCGGGCTGGCAAACTGCCTGCCGGGGATCTGGCCCGGCCGATCGGCCAGACGGCTTCCCGCTCCTGGCCGGAAATCTTGCGACCCGGCCGACCTGCCCTGACTTTGAACCGGGGCGGCGCCGCCAGGAACCTTCCAGATCGCATAAGAGCATAAAAACCCCGCCGCCACTACAACCAACAGCAGAATTGCCCTAAGCAGATGTTTTTTCAGCATCACCGGCATTTTCCTTTCCAGCGCTATCAAGTTTCCAAAGCAGCCTGCGGTCTCTGATCATTGCTGGAAGACGACCTGTTTGTAAGCCGTATAGTTAATCAACTGCACAACAATGGTCACGATGATCTTGGATAGATAAATATTCAAATCGGCCTGGGTGCCGAGCAGGTTCAGTCCCACCAGGGAAACGCCGAGGGA
Source organism: Peptococcaceae bacterium (assembly GCA_023249405.1). Lineage (GTDB taxonomy): Bacteria > Bacillota > DSM-12270 > Thermacetogeniales > Thermacetogeniaceae > Palsa-1188. Next base: position 662 of record JAHFCR010000147.1, read on the forward strand.
GATCAGGTTGACGCCGACAAACTCGATAAACTGCAGAGACGTATTGATGTTTGATCTTGGCCGGTCAAACGTCCACAGTTTATTCATAACAAAGCTGTTGACAATGCCGGCGCTATATCCCGCCACCTGGCAGCTGTATTGATCGAAACCGAAAAAAATATGGAGGACGGAAAAGACCAGAAAGTCGATGCCGGTGTTGATGCAGCCAACAATCACAAAACGGAACACGGACTTATATCTCCCGTATAAATGGCCGATCTTCAAAACCCGTCCTTCTCGCTGATGATATACAGCGGCCTTCCCTTGGCCTCGTCGTAGATGCGGCCGACGTATTCCCCGATGATGCCGAGGCAGATGAACATGAGGCCATTTAACAAGAGGCTCAGGGCGACAATCAAGGTCCAACCGGGGGCAGCGCCGCTAAACAACTTTTCCCACAGGAGCAAGATCAGGTAGGCGAGGCTGGAGACAGCAACGATCGCCCCCACGTAGGTGGCCATTGACAAGGGCTTGTACGAAAATGAGGCGACGGCATCGGCTGCAAACCTGATCATTTTCTGGGTCGGGTACTTGGTCTCTCCTGCAAATCTTTTCTCCCTGATAAAGTCCACGCCTGTCTGTTTAAAACCCAGCCAGCCGATCAGTCCCCTGACATATCGATTGCGCTCGGGGATTGACTTCAGGGCATCGCAGACCCGCCTGTCGATCAATCTGAAGTCTCCGGCATCGACGGGAAGATCGACATCGGCCATGTTTTTCAGGATTCTGTAGAACAGCTTGGCGGTAATTTTCTTGAAGCAGGTCTCGCCCCTTCTGGCCAGCCTCCTGCCATAAACCACATCATAGCCCTGCTTCCATTTTTCAATCATCTTCAAAATGACTTCCGGCGGATCCTGCAGGTCAGCGTCTATGACCACCACAGCCTTCCCGCTGGAATAGTCCATGCCGGCGGTGATGGCGACCTGATGCCCAAAATTTCTGGAAAAGCTCAGCAGCTTTACTCTGTTGTCCCGGCTGCGTATCGTCCTCGCCAGGTCCAGCGTCCGATCCCTGCTTCCGTCATTCACGAATATCAGCTCGTAAGATCCCCTCGTCGTCTCCATGACCCTCTTCAATCTGCTGTAAGTCTCCTGGATCACAGATTCTTCGTTATATAGCGGAACGATGACCGAATAGAGAATTTCCCGGTTATCCACCTGGCGATCCCTCCAAGCAACCAGATTTGCATGAACGGGTTGGCGTTCATGACTGAGCCTCAACCCACCGGCTGCTACTCGTTGATTTTATATAATGCCTGGGCGCCCCTCATGCCTGTCGAACTATCCTGGAAAGAGCCCGATTGCCATTCTGCCGCGGGAACCTCCGTGCTGTGCGCCCTTATCCAACTGGCCACATCATTGTTGCCATCCCTGCCTCCACCGCCGCCACCGGAGCCCGAAGAAATCAGGAAAAACTTGATCCGCTTATCCTTCACCATCTGTTCCAGCTTTACCAGCGTGTTGTCACCGCCCGAGAATCCGCCCAGGGCAATCACCGATTTACCCGAGATGATGTAAGATTGGGCTGCTTGGGAATCGGTGGTGGCAAAGAGACAGGGCTCCCCTGTATTGTTTTTGGTCACATAGGCAAGCAGTTGGGCATCGGTATTGGAACCCCTGGCGCCCCCGCCTCCCGGCCCCTGGTTGAAAATCATCCTCTCGCCCGGCCCGGCCGCAGGCATGCTGCTGTTGTCACCATACAGGAGCGGAGTGGCGGACCAGTACAGCGGCGCCGCCAGCAGCACCATCATCCCGGCCCCCGCCAGTATTTTTGTTATTGATGGTGAAAACAGCCTCGTCTTCCGGGCGGCAATCCCCAGCAGCAGCCCCAGGGCAATGGCCGCGCCCGCAGTCCCGATGGCGATCGACCATCCTGCGCCGAGCTGCCTCTGGTAGGAATGCAAAATATAGAGTTCGAAGGCAGTGGCAGCCAGCAGCGCAACCGGCAGCAGCCACGTGTTCCACCACCGTTGTTCGCGGTACAGACTGTAAAGTTCAACCCATCCGGCTCCGGCCAGCACCGCAATCGGGGGCGCCAGCATGATCAGGTAATATTGATGGTAGAAGCCGGCCACGCTGAAAAACACCATCCCCGGCAGCAGCCACCCCAGCCAGAACAGGGTCTCCCGCTGCTTGGCCGTCAGCGCCCGGCGACGGCGAATATCGACCAGCAGGACAAGGCAAGCAAAACCGACGAGAGGCAGCAGCCAACTGATCTGCCCGGAGAGTTCGCTCTGGAACAGGCGCAGCGGACCCGGGTAACCGGTGCCGAACATGCCGCCGCCTCTAAAACCCTGGCCATCTCCGCCAGGCCCCGGCACTGGCGGAGATCCTCCCGCCGACCGCTGGATACTCCCGCCTTCAAAGTTGAACCCGAACCCCGGACTGCCGTTACCGCCAAAGGAGGGCCTTTGCTGCCGGGGCTGAGTATTACCGCCAGTGCCGGGCAGCTGCCCCGGGCGTCCATACTCGTCTGTGCCGGCACTCTCGGTGCGCCTGCCGGACAGATCCCTCTCGCCGCTCCGCTGCACCTGCGGCTGTCTGGAGGTTCCGCCCCCTCCACGGCCGTCCCCCGGCCCTCCCATGCCTTCGAGGCGGGAGATGCCGTTGTATTGCAGGGCCAGTTCCA
>JAHFCR010000022.1 GCA_023249405.1 Peptococcaceae bacterium
TGCCCGGTGGGAGCGATCGCCGGGGAGAAGAAGGAACCGCACAAGATCGATCCGGACAAGTGCATCAAGTGCGGCACCTGCTTCGACAAGTGCAAGTTCGAGGCGATCCTGCGGTCGTAAACCATGCTCACGCCCCGGCTGTGATCATCATTGTAGAGAGAGAATTGCGACATATGAAAATATCTAAGGAGTGACATGTATGGATCTGGTAAAGCTGAACATTGACGGAAGGGACGTCGAAGTCCCGGCCGGCGCCTCAGTGTTGAATGCCGCAGAGACCATCGGGATTCATATCCCCCGGCTCTGCTACGATCCCTGCCTGAGTTCCGTGGGCGCCTGCCGCATCTGCGTGGTGGAGATCGACGGGATCCGCAACCTGCCGGCATCCTGCGTGACCACGGTCACGCAGGGCATGGTGGTGCGCACCGACACACCGGCGGTCGCAGAAGCCAGAAAAGCTATTCTGGAGCTGCTGATCGCCAACCATCCGCTGGACTGCCTGACCTGCGAAAAGATGGGCGAGTGCAAGCTGGTGGAGTACTGCTACCAGTACGGTGTTTCTGAGAGCCCCTTCCAGGGAGAGCGCCATGCCTACGACCTGGAATTGAACAATCCCTTCATCGTCCGCGACCTGAACAAATGCATCCTCTGCGGCAAATGCGTCCGGGCCTGCGCCGAGTGGCCGGGCAAGGATATCCTGGACTTTTCTTACCGGGGTTTCAACACCAAGGTAACGGCCTTCGGCGATACCTCCTATATCGAATCCGACTGCGTCTTCTGCGGCAGCTGCGTGGCTGTCTGTCCGACCGGCGCCCTGACCGAGAAGCAGATGCGCGGCAAGGGCCGCCGCTGGGATGTCAAGAAGGTCAGAACTACCTGCCCCTTCTGCGGCACCGGTTGCAACTTCGATCTCAACGTCAAAGACGGCAAGGTGATCGGAGTGACCTCCAGCCCGGATGCTATCCCCAATGGACGCGTTCTCTGTGTCAAGGGCCGTTTTGGATGGGACTTCGTGAACAGCGACAAGCGTCTCAAGACTCCATTGATCAAGAAGAACGGCAAGTTTGAAGAAGCTAGCTGGGATGAGGCCTTCGACCTGATCGCCACCCGCTTCCAGGAGATCAAGGAGAAGTACGGGCCGGACTCCTTCGGAGCGCTGGGCTCTGCCCGCTGCACCAACGAGGACAACTACCTGGTTCAAAAATTCACCAGAGCGGTGATGGGCACCAACAACGTCGACCACTGCGCCCGCACCTGCCACGCTCCGACCGTGGCCGGCCTGGCCATCTCCTTCGGCAGCGGGGCCATGACCAACCCGATCTGCGATGTCGATGACGCGGAACTGCTATTCCTGACTGGAACGAACACCACCGAGGCCCACCCGATCATCGGGTACAGAATCCGGCAGGCGCACCGCCGCGGCGCCAAGCTGATCGTGGTCGACCCGCGACGCACCGAACTGGCCGAAGAGGCGGATTACTGGCTGCAGATCAAGTCCGGCACGGATATCGGCCTGATCAACGGGCTGAGCCACATCATCATCAAAGAGAACCTGCACGACAAGAAGTTCATCGAGGAAAGATGCGAGAACTTCGAAGAGTTCGAGAAAACCGTGGCGCAATACACGCCGGAGCGCGTTTCCGAACTGACCGGCGTGCCGGTGGACACTCTATACACCGTCGCCCGGCTCTATGCCACCACCGACAAGGCTGGCATCTTCTACACCCTGGGCATCACGGAGCATACCACCGGTACCAGAAACGTGATGAGTTGCGCCAACCTGGCCATGCTGACCGGCCACCTGGGCCGTCCCAGCGTCGGGGTCAACCCGATGCGCGGCCAGAACAACGTCCAGGGCGCCTGCGACATGGGCGCCATACCGAACGTCTACCAGGGCTACCAGGCCGTGAACAACCCGGCTGCCCGGGAGAAGTTCGAGAAGGCCTGGGGCGTGCCGCTGGACAACAAGGTCGGCCTGATGATCCCGGACATGTTCGACAAAGCCAATGAGGGTAAGCTTAAGGCAATGTATATCCTGGGCGAGAACCCGGTGCTCACCGATCCGAACAGCAACCACATCCGCAAGGGGCTGGAGAAGCTGGAATTCCTGGTCGTCCACGAATTGTTCATGACGGAGACCGCCGAGTATGCAGACGTGGTGCTGCCCGCCGCCAGCTTCGTGGAATGCGACGGCACCTTCACCAACACCGAGCGCCGGGTGCAGCGGGTGCGCGAGGCGGTGGAGCCCCTGCCCGGCAAGGCCAACTGGGAGACGATCTGCGAGATGGTCACCAGGATGGGCTATCCGATGAATTACCAGAACCCAGGAGAGATCTGGGCCGAGATGGCTTCCCTGGCCCCATCCTACGCCGGGATCAATTTCGAGCGTCTCGAACAGAGGGGAGGCCTGCAGTGGCCATGCCCGTCCTGCGATCATCCGGGCACACCCTTCCTGCACGCCCAGAGCTTCACCAGGGGCAAGGGCCTGTTCCAGGGGATCGAGGACGTCCCGCCGGCAGAACTGCCCGACCGGGACTACCCGTTCCTGCTCAATACCGGGCGCATCCTGCAGCATTATAATGTCACGACCATGTATTCCGCCGGGCTGATGACCCTGCGTAACGAGGAATACGCCATGGTCAGCCCCGAAGATGCCCTGGAACTAAACCTGAACACCGGCGACCGGATCAAGGTCTTGTCCCGCCGCGGTGAGGTGGAAACCAAGATCCAGATCACCGAGCGTGTGCCCAAGGGCATGATCTGGATGTCGTTCCATTTCCCCAACACCCAGACCAACGCCGTGACCAGCGACGCCGTCGATACCATCGCTAAAACTGGCGAGTATAAGGTCTGCGCCGTCAAGATCGAGAAACTGGCGTCCTAGAGACTTTCATCGATTCCCAAGCAATTAGCAAAAGAGGTGCGCCCTTCGGGGCGCACCTCCAGGCTGCTGATAAAGAAAATATCAGCAGCCTTTTTTAATTCGTTTATCCGATAGCTAATCGCCGCTAAGACCCCCGCTTCTTGAAGCGGGAGATAAGCGGCGCTAAGCCGGGTGCCCGGGTACCCGACCCAGAGGGTGCCCCGGTGGGGCGGGATAACATCTTCTAAGACACCACGCCGCCCGGCGGCGCCATCAGAGAATGAAAATGAACATTTTCAGAGCAGATTCAGGTGGGGTTTTAACCCCACCTGAATCAAGAATTTGTTTATAAAGGAATTACTTGTTCAATACGCCCATCAGCTTGTAAATCACCGTCGCTGCCCGCGCCCTAGTGGCGTTTGCCTGGGAGTGAGCATGCCGGTGGTGATGCCGCTGATGGCTGGTGTGCGCAGCGCCGGGTCATATAGTAGCCAAAGGCGGCAGCTATCAGGCATGCGATCCCGCCCAGAATGATTGGCGCCCGTCCGCCCATAGCGTCAGCAAGCCATCCCAATAACGGTCCGCCGATGGGTGTCGTGCCAGTGGTAAGCACAGTTTGCAATGCCAGGACTCGTCCGCGCATTTCAGGTTTGGATTCGATCTGTACCATTGCAGTGGTTGCGGTCATATAGAGTATGCTTGCCATGCCAACGAGAAACGCCACCGGAGCAGCGAAGCCAACCCCGGGCGCTGACGCAAGCAGGAGCATTGCAAGGCCAAGCGCAATGGCGCCGAAGATGATGTGACGCATACGGACGAGGCCTCTGCGAGCAACAATAAGAGCGCTCACAACGGCGCCGAAGCTGAAGATCGAATAGATAATAGTGAATACCTCGCCAGAACGGTGCAAGGTATCAGTCACAAAGAGCGGGAGGGTGACGTTAAAGTTGTACGACAACGTACCGGTCACAGCAAGCATGGCGAAGCTGATCCACAACAACGGCATAGACATTACGTAACGCAGGCCCTCACGCACCTCACCTTTAGTTCGCGGTTTGCTTGGCTGGCGGTAGAGCTCGGCCGGTCGCATTATGTAGAGGCAGAGCAGGACGGCTAAATAGGAGATCGCATCCAGCGTGAAGCACCAGCCGTAACCCAGGGTTACCACCAACAGGCCTGCCAACGCCGGTCCGAATATGCGCGACACATTTACGGTAATGCTATAAAGCACGACTGCGTTCGAGATATCCCCGGCCGGGACCATCTCGGAAACGAATGAACGCCGGAGTGGGTTGTCGAACGCCAGCAGAATTCCGCCGCCGACGGCTAGGGCGTACAGCCCGCCGAGAGGCGGATGCGGCATGAACGCCAGGATAGCCAGACCGATCGATTCGGTCATCTCCAGGCTTTGGGTCAAGAGCAGAAAGCGCCGCTTATCCGAACGGTCAGCAACAGCTCCCGCCCAGGCCGTTAAAAAGAGAATCGGACCATACTGGCAGGCGGCAAGGAGACCCACCGCAAAGCCGCTGCCGGTGATTTTGAGCACCAGCAAGATCAGGGCGACGTTGGTCAGCCAATTGCCCGTGTTGGAAATCAATTGCCCGACGAAGTACAGCCGGAAATTACGGTTCCTGAGCGAGAGGAAGGTCTTTCTGAGTATCCGGCCAAGCCGGTTGGCAGAAAGGTTTTCAGTCGAGCCCGGGCTCATCTGGCCTCCAATAGGCCAGACAGATCAGCGATCGAGATGAGTCGGGCTTGGCGGGGGAAGATCTCGGGCCGGTTATTGAGAATGGCCGGTTGATAGTCCATCACCAGCAGCATTGTGTGATGGGGGTCGACAGTTGGGGCGGTCTCGTTCATGATTTCTCCTTTTATAGCGGTTATTGTTTGCGGCCCGTCTGAGGGCGCAACAGTCTGCATTGCTGCAAGTGTCAAGGATCGGCATCAGCCAGTCGCTCCAGCAGCTCGATGGCCTTAACCAGGGCGGCGCGCTCTCTGGCCTCTATCGTCGAATCGATAGCCCGGGCCAGCCAGGCATTGCGGGATGCGATGATCGACTCGTGCAGCCTGTGACCGGCGTCAGTCACGCTGATCAGGGTCTTTCGCGCATCCTGCTGGTCAGGTTCCGACTGAACCAAGCCGGCTGATTTAAGGGGTGCGACGTTCTGAGCGATCGCCTGCTGGCTGACGTGCTCGACCGCAGCCAACGAGGCAGCCGTCGCCGGACCATTGCGATGCAACCGCTGAAGGATGGATAGCTGTGAGATCGATAGTCCTGTTGAGCACACGCTCAATTCTTCTTCGCGCAGTCGTGCCCGCAAGCGTTTAAGCGCTAGGGCCAGTCTGATGGCCACAGTCTCTTTATCGTATACAGTGTTCATGACCCCATTCTACTATACACAAGCTACTTGTGCAAGTAGCTTGTGTATATTGGGTCTTCATGTCTAATAATTCTTCTTAAGCAATCTCCGGCGCGATCAAGGCCCGGCGGCCCGGCAACTGCCATCCTGTCTAACTTTTTTTCCTGTCTCCTCTCCCAATATTCGAAGTGGCGTAAAAATAAACGAAACCCCAGAAGCTAAAATTCTGGGGTTTGCCGTCAAGCTCAGATGCCCACATCTCTTTTCTGCCTGGCCTATTCACGGGATCATGCTCAGGGCCACCCTGCTCCCCGCCTGTTTCTTCCGGCACTCGGGGCAGAGCTGCGCACCGGACAGTTCCTGCCCGCTGAGCCGTGCAATGCGCTCCTGGCAGGGGCGGGATGTGAAAGGCCGGCCACACCCGGCGCAGCGCTCCAGCTCAAACTCCCTGTTCCAGATGGTGTAATGACCCGCAGCCCTGGACACGCCGATCGCCTTGGTGGGGCAGACCTCGGCGCAGGCGCAGCAGCCGATGCAGTCCGGGGAGGCCTCCCCGTAGGGGGTGTCGATCCGCTTGTCCGTCCCCCGGTCGACCGCCGTGATGGCGCAGGCCCCCACCGCCTCGCAGGCGTTGACGCACAACCGGCACATGATGCAGCGCTCATCTGGGTCTGGTGCCGGGACGTTCTCCTGGCAGCCGTACTCCCGGTACAGCTCCTGGATGAACTCGCTGCCGGGCGCCCGCCGGTGCAACAGCATGATGATGTGGCGCCTGATCCGTTCGATCTCCGGCGTTGTGGTCCGCACCTCGATCTCCCCGGTCACCGGATAGGTGCAGGATGCCACCAGGCGGGAGACTTCTCCGGCTGTCACCTCGACCAGGCACAGGCGGCAGACCCCCTGGCCGCCGAAAGCCTCGTGGTAGCAGAGGGTGGGAATACGGACACCCAGACGCCTGGCCACCTCCAGCAGCATCTCTCCCGGACTGGCCGCGGTTTCGATCCCGTCGATGACGATCTTCATGTAACCCACCCCCCTATCGTATTCTGACGGCCTGAAACCGGCAGTTGTTGATGCACTCGCCGCACCTGATGCACCTGGCGGCGTCGATGGCGTGCGGCTGCTTTTTCTCACCGGACACGGCCTCCGCCGGACACTTCCGGCGGCAGAGGCCGCAACCGGTGCAGAGACCGGCGTCGATGTAGAACTCGGTCAGTTCCCTGCAGACCCCGGCCGGGCAGCGGTGATCGCAGATATGGGCGAGATATTCGTCACGGAAGTACTTGAGGGTGGACAGCACCGGGTTGGGAGCCGTCCGCCCCAGGGCGCACAGGGAGGCCGCCCGCACCGTGGCGCTCAGGCTCTCCAGCAGGTCGAGATCGGCGATGCTGCCGCGGCCCCCGGTGATCCCGGTCAGCGTCTCCAGCAGCAGGCTGATCCCCTCCCGGCAGGGAGTGCACTTGCCGCAGGATTCCCCGGCCAGGAAATTGACGTAGTAGCGGGCGACCTCCACCATGCAGGTGCGATCGTCCATCACGATCAGGCCGCCGGAGCCCATCATCGAGCCGGCCGCGGCCAGGGAGTCGAAGTCCACCGCCAGGTCGAGCAGGCTCCCGGGGATACAGCCGCCGGAGGGCCCGCCGGTCTGTACGGCCTTGAAGCTGCGTCCCCTGGGAACACCGCCGCCGATGTCGAAGACGATCTCCCGCAGGGTGGCGCCCATCGGCACCTCCACCAGGCCGGTGCTTACCACCTTGCCGACCAGGGAGAAGACCTTGGTGCCCTTGCTTCCCGCCGTGCCGATCTCCGCAAACCCGGCGGCGCCGCCATCGATGATCACCGGCACGTTGGCCCAGGTCTCCACGTTATTGATCACGGTGGGCCGGCCCCACAATCCCTTGACGGCGGGGAAGACGTACTTGTCCCGCGGCTCCCCCGGGTGGCCCTCGATGGAGGCGATCAGAGCGGTCTCCTCACCGCAGACAAAGGCGCCCCCGCCCCTGACGATCTCGATGTCGAAGCTCAGATCGCTGCCCAGGATGCGGTCGCCCAGGAAGCCGGCAGCCCGGGCGTCCCGGATCGCCTGGTGGAGGTTGACCACCGCCAGGTCGTACTCGTCGCGGACGTAAATAAAGCCGGAGGAGGCACCGACGGCGTGGGCGCAGATGATCATCCCCTCCAGCACCGTGTGCGGGTCCCCCTCCATGATGCTGCGATCCATGAAAGCCCCGGGGTCGCCCTCATCGCCGTTGCAGATCACGTAGCGGGGAGCATTGTCCGCCGCGGCGCAGCTCTGCCACTTGCGGCCGGTGGGGAAGCCCCCGCCGCCGCGGCCGCGCAGGCCGGAGGCCAGCACTTCTCCGATCACCTGGGCCGGAGTCATGGACAGGGCCGTGCGCAGCGCCCGGTAGCCTCCCCGGTCCAGGTAGTCCCGGATGTCGCCCGGGTCGATCTCGCCGATGTTGCGCAGGGCGATCTTGTGCTGCTTCTTGTAAAAGCTGGTCTCGCGGTGCGAGCGGTAGCGCTGTCTGGTGACCGGGTCGCGGTACAACAGCCGCTGCACCGGCGTCCCGTCCCGCAGGCCGTCGACGATATCCGGCACATCCTCTGCGGCCACCTGGCAGTAGGTGATGTCGTCGGGCAGGATCTTGACCAGGGGGCCTTTTTCACACAGTCCGTTGCAGCCGGTGGACTTGGTCGAGGCCCGGACCGCGGTTCCAGCTTCGCCGGCCAGCAGGCCCCGCAGGGAGGCGAGCACCTCCAGGCTGCCGCTGGCCTGGCAGCCGGTGCCGCAGCAGACCAGGATCGTTCTGCCATTGCTGGTGTTTTCAGTTGCCAACTGGCTCATCGACCCGCCCCCCGTACGACTTGATGATCTCCCTGACAGCCGCCGCGGTGACCTTGGCGTGCACCTTGTGGTTGGCTACCAGGACCGGGGCGATGGCGCAGGCGCCCAGGCAGTTCACTGTCTCCAGCGAGAACTCGCCGTCCGCCGTCGTCTCCCCCGGCTGGATGCCCAGGCACTTGCGGAGTTCGTCGATGATCACCTGAGAGCGCTTGATGTGGCAGGCGGTGCCGTCGCACGCCCTGAGGCTGACCCGGCCCCTGGGGGTCAGGCTGAAGGCCTTGTAGAAGGTGGCCATGCTGTAGACCTTGCCGAGCGGTACCCGCACATGGGCCGCGGTCAGGCCCAGGGCCTCCCTGGGCAGGTAGTTGAACTCCTTCTGCAGATCCTGCATGATCGCCAGCAGGTAGCGCTGCTCCGGCGGATACCGCCGGACGATCTGCTCCATCGGCCGCTGCGCTGCAGCTTGCTGTGGCTCTATGGCCATGTACGATTCAACTCCTTCTCCTTTAGTGGAGGGATGACGCACCCGGCATTGCCCTCCGGCCACCGGCGGCGTGGGTGCTGATGGCTGTCAAGCCTCGAGGCCGAGAGCCAGCCGTTTGGCGGCAATGTGCCTGAGGATCAGGGCGGCCGCCTTTTGGGGGTCCGGCTCTACTGCGAAGACCGCTCCCAGCACTCCCTCGGCGCCATTGGTCAGCAGATCGACCAGGCCCTTGCCGCCGAGGATTGGCGGCACCGTGCCCAGCACGGTGAATATGCCGGAGCCCACCACGTAGGCCCCGATAGCCACGGCCTTCTCGGACATCCACTCCGGCGCCGCCCCGGCTACCGGCAGGTCGCTGATATCCACGCCCAGGGCGTTGGCGATCGCCGACGCTACCACCAGGATGCGGCTGATATCGACGCAGGAGCCCATATGGAAGACCGGCGGCACTTTCAGCAACTCGCAGACCGCCCGCAGCCCCTGGCCGGCCTCGGCCGCAGCCTCCGGCAGCAATAATCCGCCCTTGGCGCAGGCAATGGCGGCACAGCCGGTCTCCACCACCAGCACGTCATTCCTGATCAGTTCCCGGGCCAGGGTCAGATGCCCCTGATCCTGGGTAGTCTTAGGATTATTACAGCCTACAATGGCGGCAATGCCTTTGATCTGACCGGCTTTGACGGCATCCAGCAGTGGGTTCAGACTGCCGCCCAGGGCCTGCAGGATCGCCTCCACACTGAGGCCGCCGATGAAGCTGATCTGCTGATCGGGTATCTGCACCAGTTCCTGTTTCCGCCGGGGATAGTTCTCGATGGCCATCCGGATGATCTGTTTGGCGGTATCCAGAGCGGCATGCTCGTCAAAGGGCACGTGCTCCGCTCCCGGGAACTTGGCCTTCGGGGAGGTGGAGATCAGCCTGGTGTGGTAGCACCTGGCCACATTGGCCAGGGCCGGCATGATACACTGGACGTCGACCACTATGGCCTCCACCGCTCCGGTGATCACCGCCAGCTCCTGCTGCAAAAAATTGCCGGCGATGGGCACTCCGTGGCGCATCAGCAGCTCATTGCTGGTACAGCACATGCCGCAGACGTTGATACCGCCGGCGCCGGCATCCCGGGCGGCTTTCAGCAACTCTTCATCCCGGGCGGCCAGCACGATCATCTCGGACAGGGTGGGCTCATGGCCATGGACAATCACGTTCACCTGGTCCGGCTTCAACACCCCGAGGTTGCAGGTGCCCTGCACCGGCATCGGCGTTCCAAACAGGACGTCGGAAAACTCGGTGGCAAACATGGAGCCGCCCCAGCCGTCGCTCAAACTGGTCCTCACCCCGTGCAGCACCAGGTTGACATAATCGTTGTCGACGCCCATGTTGGTGCGGTGCATCGCCTCCACCACCTCGCGGTCAATCCCCCGCGGGGCGATGCCCAGCCGTTCCCAGAGGGCCTGCCGCTTGGCTGGGGCCCGTTTCAGGAATTGCAGGGCGCCCTTGGACATGCCGAACTCCTCCATCGCCTCCCGGGCCAGGTCTGCCGCCACCTCTTCCTTGCTCCGGCCTTCCGTGGCGATGCCGAACTCCTCAGCCAACGCCTGCAGCTTGGCCTCATCCTTGATCTGATATCCCTGGGCCGTACCCCTGGCGGTTGCGAGCAGGGTAGTGACCACATCCCGTCCATGGTCCGAGTGGGCCGCCGCTCCGGCGGCGATCATCCGCACCAGGTTGCGGGCGGCTATGGTGTCCGCCGTCGCCCCGCAGACTCCTTCTTCGGGTCCGTCACCGAAGGGATCGATCCGGCAGGGTCCCATGTTGCAGTTTCTGCAGCACACGCCCAGCTGTCCGAAACCACACTGCGGCTGCTGGCTCTCAAAACGGTCCCAGACCGTTCCGATATTTTCGCGGGCGGCCTTCTTCAACATCTCCAGCGAGGCCCTGTCAACAGTTCGCTCAGCCATAAAAACGCCTCCTTGGCATAATTGTACAAACTCAAACCGGCAACTCTCTTCCCTCTCCCGTCAACGCAGGCATCCTGCAGCCGCGGCGCCTGCCATATACGGCGCCGGTTCGGCCAGGGGCCAACCGGTGTGGATATTGGAATAGATCATGAAATGACTGTGGAGGCATCCCCTGCTACAAGTTGTTCGGCGGCTAGCTGGCGCCTCTTCTGCTGGGCTTCCTGAGCAGTGATGAAGAGGAGGGCGCTTGTCGGGCACGCCATGACGCAGGCAGGGGTCGACAGATCCGGGCACAGGTCGCACTTGACGACGATCTTGCTTCCCGGGTAGCGGTTGATCACTCCAAACGGACACGACATCTCGCAGAAGCCGCAGCCGATACACCGCCCCCTGTCGTGGCTGACCAGGCCGGTGACAGCATTCTTCTGCATGGCGCCGGTGGGGCAGACCTTGACGCAACCCGCTTCCTCGCAGTGGCGGCAGCTCACGGGCACACTGCGCTGCTCCACTGCCTGCACGTAAATACGCTTGCGCGGAGGCACCGGCTCAAAGACTGCCCCCAGCAGAGACCTGGAGGCCGAATGAGCGGTCGCGCAGGCAATCTCGCAAGACTTGCAGCCCAAACAGCGGTTCACATTGACGTATACTTCTCTCATATTCTCACCTCCCCCCGAACACCGTCATCCGGCTGGCATCTCTGCGACCGGCGTTATTGCCGGCGTGGAACCGGCATCCATTCGCAGTTCCGGCCAAGAGCCAGCCCATCGTATTCACCTATTGACGCTAGAATCCGTTTAAATCCCATCGCGATCATTGTAAAATAAAAAAAGCCGGGGGCTCTGTCAGCCCGCCGACATTTTCAGTTTTTTATAACCTTCTCAGCCAATTATTTCAGCCAGTTGCTCCATGTTTTTCACCGTGATGCGCTTCTTTTGCACATCGATGATGCCCGCCTTCTCAAACCGGTTCAAAATTGAAGTGACCGTTTGCCTGGTGCTGCTGATCATGTTGGCTATCTCCTCATGAGTCAGGCCCGGCTCGAAAACGACCCCCCGGTCGGTGGTGACACCCGTTTTCAGGGCCATTTTCAACAGCAGTTTGGCCAGCCTGGAGTTAACCTCTTTAAAAGCGAGATTCAGCAACGCATCATTGGTGTCTCTCAGGATGACACCCAGGATCCTGATCAGGTTGACCGCCAGGTTCGGATTCTGCATGACTATTTTCTTGAACTCCTCCAGCCCGATATACCAGATCTCCGCCGCTTCCAAAACAGTGGCGCTGGCCTCCGAATGCATGCTGTAAATATCCCCGGGCTGCAGAATGGTGACGGTGATCTCCCTGCCCTCGGGCGAAAGATACGAAACCTTCACCCGCCCCGATCTGACCAGGTAGATATAATCGCGGGGTGGCCCGGAAAATTCTATATGCTGCTTCTTGGCAAAATGGCACTGCTTAAAATAGGCTGCCAGTCTCTCGCTTTCGTCGGCCGGCAGGTCTTTGAAAAGTTTAAAATCGTTCAGCATAAAACACACCCCTGCAACATGGCCTGTCCTTTCGTTATCCAGGCGCTGTTCCAAAGAACAGCATGCCGCCCCGGAGGCCCGCAAGCTTCTACGGATCTGCCAAAAAGGGGCCATTGATCATCTAGCAAGCATATTCCCCCACACCAGGACAATATCCTGCTAGTCGCAGATCCACGCTCCCTGATCGCCGCCGGGAATGAGCAGTCCCTCGCGCCTGCGTGCTGTTACCAGCCAGACCTCTTCCCCGCCGCCCAAGGTTGTTGTTCGAATTGACGTTGTTTAGAGCGCCAGGGGGCGCATAGTTAAGATCGTCCCTGTGCGTTCCTTCAGCAACAGGATCACTGTTCAAGCGAAATACCGCCGGGAATACTTTGGCCGGTATCCGCATCAAATAAGTGGGCCTTATCAAGATCGAGTGAAATGATCACCTTTTCTCCACCCACAAAATCGACCTGCGGTTTTGCCTTAATTCCGATCCTGCCGCCAGGCGTGTTGACGTAAAGATGGCTTTCAGAACCCAGACGTTCGACCAGATCGACCTCGCCCGCGCACACAGCCATGGATTCTTCTTCCCCATAGTAGGCATCTTCGGGGCGCAACCCCAAAATCACGGTTTTCCCCACATACTGTTTTAGAAAAGCGTTATCCGGCAGACGCAGAAGATCACCCCCTGCTTTGAGGGCCACCCGACCGTCTATCTCCAACACTGATGCCGTTATCAAATTCATCTGCGGTGTTCCGATAAACCCCGCCACAAATAAATCCCTTGGGGCGTCATATATTTTCTGCGGAGAGTCAAACTGGGACAACCTTCCCCCCTTGATCACGGCGATTCTGGTCCCCATTGTCATGGCCTCGGTCTGGTCATGAGTAACGTAGATAAAAGTAGTATCAATTCTCCTGTGCAGCTTAGCCATCTCGCTTCTCATCTGTATCCTGAGCTGGGAATCCAAGTTTGACAGCGGTTCATCCATCAGAAATACTTTCGGATCGCGCACCATGGCCCGTCCTAGAGCCACCCGCTGTCTCTCTCCCCCCGAGAGCTGCCCCGGCTTCCTTCTCAAAAGATCTTCAATGCCCAATATCCGGGCGGCATTCATGACTTTCTCCATTATCTCTTCCCGGGGCTTTCTCCTCAGTTTCAAACCGAAAGCCATATTATCAAACACTGTCATATGGGGATAGAGGGCATAGTTTTGAAAAACCATGGCGATATCCCGCTCCCCGGGCTCGTCCTCGTTGACTCGTTTTCCATCGATATAGATGTCTCCGGAGGTCACTTCTTCCAATCCGGCAATCATTCTCAAAATCGTGGACTTGCCGCACCCGGAGGGGCCTACCAGCACCACGAACTCTTTGTCCTCAATTTCCAGGCTCAAATCAGCGACTGCCTCTACTCTATTTTCATAGACCTTGCTGACATGATCAAGAATCACCTTGGCCATTTATCCCGCTCCCATCCACTTACCTTTTTAGGGCGCCCGTCATCAACCCTGAGACCAGGAATCTGTTAAAAGCCAGCACGACAACCGCCGGAGGGATGATGGCGATCATTCCGGCGGCTGCCATCAATCCATAATTAATGGAACTCTTGCCGACAAATTGAGCGATCAGGACTGTCAGGGGCAGTGTTTTTATCGGCGAAAACACCAGGGGAATGACAAACTGGCTCCACGAGCTTAAAAATGTGATCGCTACTACTGCAATCAGCCCCGGCATGGCTAGGGGCAGGATGGTGAGCATGGCGCCAGGCCTCGTGCATCCATCGATCAGGGCGGCTTCTTCAACCTCGATGGGAATCGTATCAAAAGCATTCCTCATCAGCCAAACAGCCAAGGGCGCAAAAGCCGAAGCGTAGATCAGGGTGATACAGGTTTGAGTATCCAGCAGTCCCATGGCGATAATCAGTTTGTACAGAGGAATCAAGACTGCATATGCCGGAATGGCCATAGTGGCCAACACCAACCAGAATATAACCTTTTTCCCCGGGAAGTTCATCCTGGAAAAAGCGTAGCCTGCCGGCACCGATATTATTATGACCAGCAAGGAGGCCAAACTGCATGATATCACACTGTTGATGAAAGCATGGTAAAACTGGCTTCTCAGCAAGACATCCCCGTTATTTAAGCCGAACAACAGCCTGTAGTTATCGGGCCATACAGGGAGAGGAAGGTATTTAAGCGGTTTGGCAAGTAAATCGTTATTGGTGAGCAGGCTCGTTCGTAAACCCCAATAAATAGGGAATAGCGACCATAAAACAATCAGCATTATAAAGATGAGGCGCCCATATCTTCTTCTCATGTTCTCTCGCTCTCCTTGCCAAGCAGGATGTATCCCGCGCAAAGGCCTATTGAAACAATAGTGATTACCAGAGAAAGAGCCATGCCCGCGCTTAATTTGAGCTGCCGAAAGGCAATCAGGTAATTCTCAAGTAAAATCGATCTGGTGTCCAGGGCGCTGCCCGTAAGAACGTAGGCCTCATCAAATAGCTGCAAGGAGTAGATCGTTCCCTGGGCCAGAGCGATGATCAGGGCGGGCTTCAAGAGCGGCAGGGTGATATGCCAAAAAACCTGTATTATATTGGCCCCATCAATAATGGCAGCCTCATAAAGCTCGCCGGGTATGGTCAGGAGCTGGGCCAGCATGATCAGGGCAATTAGCGGTATCATCTTCCATATATGCACGACAGTGACAAAGGACAGCGATATATTGGGACTTGCCCACCAGATATGCAATTGCTGAATGATTCCCATCTTTAGCAATAGATCGCTTAACAGGCCGCTGGACGGGTCAAATATCCATTTCCAAATCACACCGTTCACTACCGGCGGCAAAGCCCAGGGCAGTATGATAATGCCCAATAAGACGCCCCTATACCGGGACTTCTGCCTTAATGCCAAGGCTATAAGCAGGCCGCCCGCGATTTCAGCGGACACAGACAGGATATAGTAGCAAAGACTGTTCCTCATGGCGTGCAATACCATGTCATCGGAGAAAAGCAGCTGATAGTTTGCCAACCCGACAAACTTGATATCATCCGGCCTTAGCAGATTGATCGACAAAAAGCTGTTTTTTAATGCGCTCAGCACGGGGTAAAACACAAATAGCGACATTACCACCGCCAACGGCGCAATCAAAAAATAGGGCAAGAGTTTTCGTTGCATTTTCACGATGCTTCCCCATTTCCCCTGGAAATGCGAAATAACCGAGGCCGCCTCCGAAGAGGCAGCCCCAAGAGCAGGTTATTCTTTTACCGGCAATCTATCTTCCGCATCTACGCCGGTTTCAATTCCCGCATACCTTTTCGGCGTACCCTACGATGCATCCCCATTTCCCCTGAAAATGCTGAACCGCCAGGGCCGCATCCGGAGAGTCAGCCTCAAGAGCAGGCTATTCTTTTACCAGCTTTCTCGAGTTGTCGGCAATGTGTTTTATGCCCTGGTCAAGAGTCAGTTCTCCCTTTGCCATCTGATTCATGGTGGTGGCCACGTCTGTTTCAAATGCCGTATACCATTTCGGCGCTCCCTGGGGGAACAGTGGCTGAATCGTCGGCATCACTTCCAGCATGACATCCGGCAACTTTTTTTCTTTAACCAATTCCGAGATCGTACTCTGATGATTGGGGAAGATTCCCAGATCGTTATAGAGTTTTTCTACGACCTCCGGCGTATTCAAATATTTGATGAATTCCGCTGCCGCCTCTTTATTCTTGGATGCGGAAGGAATTCCGACGGCCTCCTGCAATCCGTAAGTCCTGCTGTTTCCGTTGATCCCGGGAACCTTGATCACCTGAACATTGTCCACAATCTGGGACTCCTTGGGATTACTATAGGTGGAGACGCTTCCGGCCCATCCCGCCAGGTCAATCGCGCCCTTGCCGACCTTGAAGCGATCTACGATATCTGTTCCTTGATAACCGACGGAAGCGGGGTCGATAACCTTATCGTCCTTCAACCCACTTATGAGGAAGGCCATGGCCTGGTAGCCCGGTGAATCCTTTGCCTCAAAAAGAGGCTCCCAGTTTTTATCGAACAGCTCTCCGCCATATGATTTGGTCAGCAGAAACCACGGCGTGGTCGTCCCCGCAGTGGCCGAGAAAGGAACGGACACAGGGTAATCCACGATCCCCTTTTGCTTAATTATTTTGGCATCCTCCAGTAATTTTTGGGGCGTGTCAGGAATCTCCGCAATCCCTGCCTGGTCAAAATATTTTTTGTTTATATATGTAACCCGGAAATCATTATAAATGGGGATCGCCAGATAATTCCCCTGATACTGGAAAATGCTCCTGGTGATGATATCGCTCATGGATTTCTCATCAAAATACTTGTTTAAAGGCTCATACCAGCCTGCCGCACCGAATTTCCCGACCCAATCCCAGGAGAACTCGGTAACATCGGCAGGAGCCACTCCGGCAGCGCATGATGTCACGATCTTATCCGTCAACGGATCCCAGTCCATTATTTGAAGATTGACCTTAATTCCGGTTTTGTTAGTAAAATCACCCAGCATATCCTGCGAGAACTTGTACCACGGGGGCAGCAAGACATTGATCGTCGTTCCGGCAAGCTTGGCTGCCCCTTGCTTTTCAGCGGACTTCTGACAGCCAGACAAGAACACGGATGCGGACAATACGGCAAGCGCCAGCAAGATAACTAACAGGTTCCTCTTCTTCATCTTAAACCTCCAACTAATATTTTTTATTAATAATCGCGATCTAATCCGCTTCCCGAGCCCCAAATATCAGACTAAATCACAATGTATTAAGCTCTGATGCACTTCTTCCACACAAACTTTAACGTTTTCTGTCGGCGTGTTAATAAGGCAATCACACCCGAAAGAGAACATAAAGTTAGGATAGGCGTCCATGCTCCGCAAGATTCTTCTTGCCTCAGTTCTTACTGCTTCCGCAGGCAGGTCAGCCATTACTGTTACCGGGTCGATATTCCCAATAATCACAATATGATCGGGAACTCCGGGAGCCAATCGCCCTAAGCTCATTATCTGGTCCAGGCTCAATCCTTCAGCATGGCAGTCAAACATCCGGTCTAATATTAAGGAAGTGTCTCCGCATATGTGCAGGACTTTAAAGGCGTTCAGATCATCAAAGACATCTTGGATCTTCTGCTGCACTAAATTTTCAAATCTTGCTGGAGACAGCATAACCGCCGAGGGCTCGGACAATTGGATCAGCTTGGCGCCGGCCTTCTCAACTGCCAAAGCGTAATCTCTGACCATCGCTGTGGTAAAGCCCAATAGCTCTGTTACAAAAACGGGGTCCTTGATAATGCTGCGGCATATATCCGTAGCCCCGGCCAATTCCACGGCCAGGGTGAAGGGGCCGACCAGGGCAACGGCCAACGGCTTGCTAAAGTTTTCCGCCAGCAAGCTTATGGATTCCAGATATACTGGCATATTGCCGTCTGAATACGGGTCAGGCAATTTCATCGCGGATAGAATCTCGTGACTTTTTACCGGATTATCAAGCGTGCTGGGGAAATCATAATCGGGCTTGAGCAGGGGCAAACCTAGCGTTTCGACAAATATCACCCCGTAATCCAACGGGTAGACAAAATCGAGATCGAAAGAATCATCCAACACTTTTGCCACTTCCAATTGTTTTTGAGGCGAACGGTAGACATCATACATTTTATAGCCCGTAAGCTTCAATCCTAACGCCCCCATCTGGGGATAAATCAGGCGACGCTTCTGACCGGCAACATAGTCAAATAATCTCATCTTTTATCCTTCGTACCTTATCGGCAATAAGTTTTTCAGCCACTAAAACCGCGCCCCTGCCGGTAGCCGCATATCCATCCGCGCCGATGGATTGGGCAAACTCCTCTGAAACCGGCGCCCCACCAACCATTATGAAAGGTATCTTGCCATGTCTCTTGCTGCGGATATCCTCAATAATTCCTTTCATGCCATCCCTGGTCGTTGTCATCAAAGAACAAACAGCTACGATGTCCGCACCAGTTTTCGCAGCTGTTTCACCAAATAACTTTAACGGCACGTTTCTCCCCAGATCAACAACCTCGAAGCCAGCCCCCTCTAACATGATAGACACGATATTCTTGCCAATATCATGCGTATCCCCTTCCACCACTCCGATCACAATCTTGCCTTTTGTCGGGTATGCGCATCCGGATGTTTCTTTGATAATTCGATAGGCAGCATACATTACGTCGGCGCACACCACAACTTCCGGTACGAAATACTCATTTTGATCAAAAAGATCGCTGACCCTTTCCATGCCTTTGGATAATCCATCCATCACAATTTCCGACGGCAGGACCCCCAGATCTAAAGCCTCCAGAGTCAGGCGCCCGGCGAGCTCTTCATCCATCTCTACCACAGAATCGGCAAGGCTTCGGAGAATATCTTCCTTCGACAATATTTTGACCACCTTGATATGCGCTCTAAACTTGAGATGACTTTTTATTAATCTTTCCTTGCCTTATCGCATCAAATTGCCTCTCTTCATTTAAACATCATATAAGCCGCGCATGCCTTCTGTCAAGATATGCCTGGCTATTTGGTTATTTATAATATAACATCTGGGAATCATTGGGTCCGCCGGTCCTGATGGTCGCAGACAAACAAAACGCGCACCCTCATTGGCGCGATCTTGCCACCCATGAAATGCATGAATAGCGAGCGGTTTCATTGCAGATGTCGCGTCCAGGGGCGCCAGAAACCGTCAATTAAAACTGACCGCCAGCGGCCTGGAAATTTTAAATAAAGCGGAACCGTTCTGGATAGGGGCCCAGAACTTCATGGAGCAATATTTAGGCAAGGACGGCCTGAGTACCCTGACAGCATTGCTATCCAAGATCGAGGCGCTCGTGCCGTGATGTTATATCAGGTAATCCGTCATATTATGTGGGATCGCCCCACTTACACTATGATTAACTTCCGTCATAATGTCCGTCATAATGTGTTGTATTTTTCCCCCGGAACTGATAAAATAAATTTTTTTCAAGGAAGTACGTTAACGGTGTTCAGACATCCGACTTCTTGCTTCCGACTTCTGAAATCAGGCGGCAGGAAACCGGCAGGTAAAACAGTTGCCCTTCTCTAGCTCGCTGGTCACTTCGACCCGGTCGCCGTGTTCGGCAGCGATCCAGCGGGCGATGGCCAGCCCGAGGCCGGAGCCGCCGCCTGGTCCGGCTTGCAGCCCTGGTAGAAGCGGTTGAAGATGTGCTCCAGGTTGCTCTTGGCGATCCCCCACCTCGTATCGGCAACCTCGATCGCGCTGCCAGCTATTCCGGGTAAGAGGCCTAAGCCAACAGTTCAGATGACGGCCCGCTTTACTGGAACGCATTTTATGATGCGGCCAAATCAGCAACCTACAGCAGTAGTGACTCCCTTCGATTCCGGTGTACCTCATCCAATAAAAAATGCGGTGGTTCCAGGTAGGATCACCGCATTATAACTGTTACGATTTGTTGTTACTTGACGCGCTTATTGTAGTCTAATGATGTTCCAAAATTCAGGGTATATTCTTTATTCATTTTTTGACCTTTGTTATTGGCAATGTTGCCACTTAAAGTAACGCTGATTCCATTGCCCTGTCCTAAATCGTAATCGGATTCCTTTAGTTTGAACTGAAGCTTTCTTGTATGGGGGTCATAGTGATAATTGAACATATCATTGATCAAGTGGCCGTGCATTTGTTCGTAAATGGTAATGTTCTTCCAGTTCAAAGTGTTGGCGTCCATGTCTTTAGCAAAAGTAATCACAATATCAGTGTTCAGTGGCATGTCTGTCTCACCCATGGATGGATAAGTGGATGCAATCCAGCTTGATTCATTTCCAGCCTCTTGCTGGTCAGTGGTTACTGTTGTTCCCTGTACGGTTGCTATAGGCTGTTGTTTGTTACTTGACTTGCAACCGGAAACGACAAGAAAACATAGCAGCAAGAGTATGCCAAGCAGTAATACTTTATGGCCTTGTAACCAATTCAAGCTCTCACATCCTTGATATATTGCTTTACTGAGCTCCTAGCCGCTTCTTTATACTACAACCAATTATATGTTACTGAAACATTCACATTAGTACCGAGTGGTATGCCAAGATAATTCAGTACCCCATCTGAAAGATCAATCGATGCTCCATTGTTACGAACACTTGAATGAGTATTGGGATTGGCTTTGGTGTTATGAACCTGAGTCCCTGGGTCTGAATCTGATACGTAAGCGGTAACCTGGCCGCTATAGGGGCATGAGCTAGTCCAGCCATTATGAAAGTTATATGTATAGGCATACCATTCTTCGCTACTGCCCTGGGGTAAATTGCCGTAACCTGCATATCCCCAGGTGCTTCTCGAGGAGTTTGGATTCCAATAGTCATCGTAAATGTTAAATGGGCCGACATCCCAAACCGGAATATTGGTCATTGGCTTGCCATTATAAGTAATATTGACAGTGTAAATGTTATTTTTGTCCGAAGGGCACAAACCTTTGCCGCTTGGTAAAGCTACAAAAACATCTGTGCTTTTTATTACATGTCCATTTGCTGTTGTCCGGCCTATCAGTCCTTCTCGAGTAGCAAATTCTAAACATGGTCCCAACGACAATGGCTTTAAGCTACTGTTAAAAGCTTTGATATCTGCCGGGCTAACTCCTTCTAGCTTGAAAGAATTGACCTTGACTGTCGGTGGCGTGCTAGATGAGGAAATAATTGTAATCCGATACTGCAAAGAATTATATGCGCCGAGGAAGTTTACTACTCCATTGCTGTCGGCCTGTTCCCATTCACTCCATTTACCATTATCCCCGCTTGCAGCAGCTTCAAGTAGAACCATATCGTCGGAGCTTTTCTGGATCTTTGAATCAAATACGGCAGCTTTAAATTGGCGATCTGAATAAACTACTTCCGAGACCACCATGCCATAATGTTTGGCTCCTTCAAAGATATGTGGAACTTCGGTAGAATCGCCCGTAGAAAAAGAGCCATCCGGGAAGAATTTGATATTGACATTATTAACGTTGGTAGTAAGCGGTTGAGAGGCTACAGAAAACTCTGAGGAAGAAGATGGGTTTGCCGTATTTGCGGCGATTGCCGGAGCCACAAAGGATATCACAAGTACTGCGATTATTAATACCGTGCCTAATAAAGCGCTAAAGGACTTTCGTGATTTAAGCAACACAGTTTCCCCCTTTGTAAATATATAATTTTTACTTTTGGTAAAACCCGGTTATGATTCACTTTCTGGTAGGCTGCCTACTTCAACGCAGTCGCTGGCGGCAATGGCTGCGAATGGAAGTTATCCAGAGTTTCCTGACCACCACTACGCCATATCTCCATGCAGGCTCGTAACCGGACTTCAGGACGAATTTGTCATACGTTCCTGGAGATAGGCTGGTGATAGCGTACTGCCTGTACTGGTTGGTGAAGGCATACCCGTATCCCAGAGCACTCGCTTCCTGCTCAACCTGTGATATGCTGTCGGAAGTGATCGGTGCAGGGAAGGGGGATACGGATAAGGCGCCACTCGAAATGTGGGTCCGTTACCCAATGCGCTAATCACCGTGCTGGCGATGGAGTCGGGAGTCGGGATCGGCAGGGTCGCCGCAAATTTTGCCGGGCGCCGCTAAGGCGGCGCCCGGAACCGCCATCACCAGGATGGCGAAAACCAACCAGGTTATAATTTTCCTGGAATTTTCCTGGGGTGATCTTGAATATTTAGTCGCACATCCTCTCGGACCTTCCTTTACAAGGCCGAGGGATCAGGTTAAAAAAGGCTACCTGAACCTTTGCGCATTGCAGAGGAAGGGTACTGTCCCTCGGTAAATGTGGGGTGGCTGCCTTGGTTCACCGGGGGTTGCTTTCTTGGGACAGGTTCTCATGTCTACTCGCATAGATCTCTTACTCTTCTTAACCACATCCTTCCACCGTTAGCATAGACAATCCTTCACATGCATTATTATCCTCGATTGGATTGACATAGAGCAAACTTCATTTTTTGCCATATTATGTTTTATATTCTTGATCTAAGTATTATTTGCAAATTATCTCTCTTTCCCTTTCGCTGAGACTTTGTTAAAGATATTTTCGGATTCGGCCGAATTACTACCAACATTATTCGACATATAACTACATTTTCCCTTAACTGTTCCAGTTATGTCTAATGTATTAAATGTATGATTTCAATAGATAGATTGTAACAGGACGTATTTGAGAAGGACTCATTATTATGATGAAATGTTAGAAAATTAGAAGAATGCATCGATTGTTGTCGAATTGTTCTCGGCGGATTGGATAGTGACAAAGATACCGAAATTAACTTAATCTATGTCATTGAATAACGAATACCAACTATCTCTCTGCATGTCTGCATCTTTCGTACTTGACACACAGCAGGATGACCATGACATCCACTTCTTCCCGGAGATGGCCTCCTCGCCGTTTATCTGCTCCTGCTATGGCTCTATTAAGGGTGATTTTGTTGGTTATAGCCGGGACCTGCAGCTATTCATGGATATCCCGATGTACGGCAAGGCGTCGGACTGCACATCTACCGCCGACGCATGAAATGCCGTGATTGCAACTCAACCTTCCTGGAACGACTTCCCGACCAACCGGCCCCGTTGCCGAGGATCGCGATATGTGGACTGGAAATCGAATAATGACCAGCTTCAGGCTTAGACAGGAAGTAGTCAAATGAGCGATATTCTGCGGCTCCCATCTCTCAAGGTAATCAGCGTCAAATGCAAAGACAAATTCTACATCAATGCCGAGACAATCAAGAAGCCGTCTCTTTGCCCGTGCTGCAGCGCCATATCGCCCAGGCTACAGATCCAGGCACACAAACGGCAGATATTCCACGACCTTCGCATTCACGGCAAGATGGTGGGCATCCTGGTTGATCGCAAACGCTACTTGTGCGTGGAATGCGGCAAGACATTTATGGAGCCGCTGCCCGATCTGGATGAGAAACGGAGTCTAGGGTTTATAGTAAAATCAAAACGGTGGGAGAAAATAAGATTTATTCAATCGAGGAGGAATGCATTCCGTGAATAATTTTTTCTATCAAATCCCCACGGAGATTTATTTCGGAAAAGGACAAATCAAGCAGTTGGGCGCGGCGATCAAAAAATATGGCCACAACGTATTGCTGATTTACGGCGGAGGCAGTATCAAGCGCAACGGGCTTTATCAGTCGATCCAGAATATACTCGAACAAAATGCCATGGAAGCTGTCGAGCTTTCCGGCGTGGAACCCAACCCCCGGATTGAAACCGTGCGCAAGGGTGTTGCCTTATGTCGGCAGCACAACGTGGATGTTATCCTCGCCGCGGGCGGAGGGAGCACCATCGACTGTGCCAAAGTTATCTCTGCGGGCGCCAGATATAAGGGAGACGCATGGGACCTGGTTGTCAATTCGAACCTGATCACAGACGCCATACCGATCCTGACAGTTTTAACACTTGCCGCGACCGGCTCGGAAATGGACCGTTTTGCCGTGATCTCCAATATGGATACCAACGATAAAGTCGGCGCCTTCAGTCCGCTGTTTTACCCCCGGGTCTCCATTCTGGATCCGGAATATACCTTTACCGTGCCTAAAAATCAAACGGCGGCCGGGGTTGCCGACATCATGTCCCATATATTCGAACATTATTTTCATCAGGTAAAGGGGGCATATATTCAGGATCGGCTTTCGGAAGGCCTGCTCAAAACATGCATCCATTACGGGCCTGTTGCTTACGACCAGCCGGATAATTATGAAGCGAGGGCCAATCTCATGTGGGCTTCAAGCCTGGCCATTGACGGGATCACCTGGAGGGGAAACGAGGTCCCTCCGTCAGTTCACCCGATGGAGCATCAATTGAGTGCCTATTACGATATCACGCATGGGGCCGGCCTGGCTATTTTAACGCCACACTGGATGCAATATGTCCTGAACGATCAGGCGGTGGGCAAGTTTGCGGAGTATGGCATCAATGTCTGGGAGATCGATGCAAAACTAAACCCATACGAGATCGCCAATCAAGCCATCCAAAAAACCGCCGATTTCTTTGTTTCGCTTAATCTCCCAGCCACGTTGCGGGAGGTCGGAATCGGCGATGAATACTTCCAAGTCATGGCTGAAAAGGCGTCAAAGGGGCTCGAAAATGCGTTTTACCCGCTGACCGCCAAGGATATATCGGCAATCTATAATGCTTCTTTATAAAACGAATATTTTCGGGGCAGCAAGTCAGTGTGGGTGCTAATCAGCAATTCAGCCTGTCCTCCTGTGCGGTATTAGCTCACAGCCATCTCCATCCAGGGAGCATAGCCATATCACCAGGTCCGTAACGTCATGAGGCATCAGGTTCTCGTGTGCTTGCATCTTCCCGCAGCACTCTATGATGCCATGGTTTAGCATTCATTATTGATTATCTCCGCATCCGACCCGACCTTAAACCAGGCTGCATACATGGTGGGCAAGACCAGCAGCGTTAAAACCGTTGCCGCCAAAAGTCCTCCGGCAATAGCGATGGCCATGGGGCCCCACAGGGAATCCGTGACTAAGGGCATCATCCCCAGAATGGCAGACCCGTTCCGACCTGAGCCTGATTGCCGTCGAAGCTGACAATTTTAATATTTCTCAGGTGCGCCCTATCGCCTTGGACAACCCACACCGATGGTGTATCCCCTGTCTGATAGATGGCGGTCAGGGAGATTTCCGCCACCCGCTGCTGCCCCCCGAGACCGCTCACCATCACCGTGGATGTCATTCCCAATTCAGTCCCGGCGGCGGGTTTGACAAGCTGATGCGCACCTTGAAGGTGTTGGCGACGGGATCGGCAGATGACGCCATCTACCTGTATTTTAAAAGCAAGGAGGACCTGGTTGAAAATGTATTGGATTCCTTCCTCTCCGATACTCTCTTGAGGGTTGACCAATTTGCCAATCAGCCCAATCTGTTAGATAACTTTTCCAGGACCGTTAACACCATTTTGCACGAAGGCTCCTTTCTTCTGAATATCCAATCCTTAAAAGATATACAAACCTATTATCCGGAAATATGGAAAAGATGGGATGATTATCATCTTTAGCTGATAGCATCCGTTCTGAGCGTTATTCTTAACACAACAAAGAAAAGGTGGGTCATGGAAATGGACCCGGCTTGATCAAAGAGGCGATCCTGGCCATTGACCGCCGCTTTATATCACCTGAATTCGCCTTGGAAATGGGCCTTAGCATGGAAGAAGTGGCATTAAACTTTGCAAAATTAGTTATCTATCCTTATCTCTGAAATTCGTTGCTCCACCAAGGCGCCGATTCCTGCTCATGAGGCTAGCAAGCTGCTTCATTCGCCAACCGGGGCGGTACTCGGTTGACAAAGTCCCCTGCTGTTTTATACTGACCTTAGAGTCGATAATAATCCAGGCCGGAGGTAGTGATAATGCGGGCGATCGGTTTTGTGGGAAGTCCGAGAGAGAATGGCAATACCGCTGCATTAGTCAGGCAGATCCTTGCAGGCGCGGCTTCATCAGGAGCAGACACCCGGGTGTTTTTCCTGAACAACTTGAATATCAGGGGCTGCCAGGCGTGCATGTACTGTAAATCGCACGACGGTTGCAGGCAACAGGATGACATGCTCCAGTTGATCGAAGAGATCAAAAAGGCCGACCGTCTTGTGATCGGTTCCCCGATCTATATAGGAAATATAACCGGACAGACAAAGGTATTTCTGGATCGCTTTTACGTCTTCGGCACAGGCCCCAATCTGCCCAGCAAGATGCCCGCCGGCAAGAAAGCGGCCCTGGCCTTCTCTCAGGGTAATCCTTTTGAGAACGCCTTCAGCCCGTACGTCGAACCCATTTCCCGCTTCCTGGGCATGCTGGGAGTGGAAACTACCGGCTCACTATTCGCGGCCGGCGTCCCCAAGGCTGAGGATGACAATGTTCTGATGCAAAAAGCTTTTCAAATCGGGGTCGATCTGGTCAAATAGGCGCTACGCTATTTACTCTTTCCAGCCGGTGCACCCTTCCAATTTCAGCAGCCTGGCCTTGGTCTCCAGACCGCCGCCGTAGCCCACCAGCCTGCCGTTTGTTCCAATAATGCGATGGCAGGGAATAATGATGCAGATCGGGTTGCTATGGTTGGCCATGCCTACGGCGCGAGCGCCCCGGGGACTGCCCACATCTTTGGCGACATCCCCATAGCTGACAGTTTGGCCGTAGGGTACTTTGCATAAACTCTGCCATACTTTTTGCTGGAATGGGGTGCCCTCAGGCGCCAGGGGCAGATCAAATTCTTGCAGCTCTCCAGTAAAATAGCGCTCCAACTGCCTTCTGGCTTCTTGCAACAGCGAGGTCTCCCGCACCTCCGCCGCGGCATAACCCGGCAACTCATGCTCAAAGCACACGGCAATGAGAGCGCCGTCTTTCTCGACCAGACCCAGCTTGCCAACAGGAGAATCGTAGATAATTTTTGCGCTCATGGGGCGCCTCCTCATCTAGATAGTTGAATTTCTGTTGCGTCTTCAAAGGAAATAGGCCACGCTCATCGAATGTAAGGGTAACTTCATCTTCCTCTTTCTGCTCGGAATTGGTCGGGTTTAGTCACCTTATTAATTCGGTGAAATAGGAGTGAAGCCTTTATTTTAGGTCTTAAAATCTTGAATCAATTAGGATTTCGCATATGAAATCACTCGGAAAGGGATCTTCAAAATATCCGGACAGATGACCCGAGATCAGAATCGCAGAATTCCGTTAAGTAAATCTTTAGTCCTGATCATGGCGATAGCAGGCGGAATAACCGTCGCCAATTTATACTATATTCAGCCTTTACTGGCGGAAATAGCCCGGTCTTTTCACGTGACCCAGGTGAATGTCGGCTTTGCGGCAACGCTCACGCAGATCGGCTATGCCCTGGGCATGCTGATCATCTTGCCCCTGGCGGATATCAGGGAAAAGCGGCTTCTGATTCTGATCATGCTCTGCTGCTCGGCCTGCTCGCTGCTGCTAATGGCCTCTTCCTACAGCATAGTACTCCTGTCCATCGCCTCTTTCGCGGTCGGTTTCACCTCCGTGGTGCCCCAGCTGCTCGTTCCCCTGGCGGCGCAATTGGCCGATCCCCGGGAGAGGGGCCGGATCATCGGGACCGTCATGAGCGGGCTGCTGATCGGGATACTGGTCTCCCGTACCTTCAGCGGATTTGTGGGACAGTATTTCGGATGGCAAGCCGTGTATCTGATTGCGGCCGTTCTGATGATTCTGCTGGCGATTGCCTTAAAAAGATATCTGCCGTTGTGCCCGCCAAGCTCCCAGATGAGATACGCCGAACTGTTCAAATCCATGGGGTCTCTGGTAAGAGCGCTTCCGGTGCTGCGGGAGGCATCCGTGAACGGCGCCATGATGTTCGGGGCCTTCAGCGCCTTCTGGACGTCGCTCTCTTTTCTTCTGGCCAGTCCCCATTATCACCTGGGGGCAGATGTGGCCGGTTTATTCGGGCTGGTAGGCGTTGCCGGCGCATCAGCCGCCCCTATCGTAGGAAGAATAGCGGATAGAAGAAGCCCGAAGCTCACCGTCGGGATCGGCATGATCGTTGTCATACTGTCCTATCTCTGTTTTTTGGCCTTTGGATTTACATTATGGGGACTGATTACCGGCGTCATCTTGCTCGATTTGGGGGTCCAGTCCTGTCAGATCTCCAATCAGGCCAGAATCCATGCTATAAGCGACGAGGCCCGCAATCGCATCAATACTGTGTACATGGTGGCATATTTTATGGGCGGGGCGATGGGCTCTTTTCTGGGCTCATATAGCTATGCCCATTTTGGGTGGTACGGAGTTTGCGCTGTCGGACTCTTAACCCAGTTGGTTGCCGTCGTGGTCCATACGACAGGCACAAAATGAAGTTCTCCATTGTTATAGGCGGTATATAGCTAGAATAAAATCAAAACTTTTTAATGCGCGGGTCGCCAAGAATGTAAAAATAATTCGCCGAGGAGGAATACGATGTTATATTTGCAGGAACCGCTTACATCCGGCAAGCTGGCATTAAAGAACAGGCTGGTCATGCCGCCCATGGCAACGGCAAAAGCAGAGGCGGACGGAAGAGCCAATCAAGATTTGATCAGCTATTATGATGAAAAGTCCAAGGGCGGGTACCTCTCCCTCGTGATCATCGAACACAGCTATGTCTCCCGACAGGGCAAGGCCAGGTACAGGCAGCTTTCCATTGCCGAAGACAGCCTGGTGGATGATCTGAAAAAGCTGGCTGATACAATCCACGGCAACGGCCCCAAAACAGTCATGCAGATCAACCACGCCGGAAGTGCGGCTGAAAGGGAAGTAACAGGCTCAGATCCGGTGGGGCCCTCTCCCGTGGTCAACCCCTCGAAAGACAATTCAGCAACACCCAGGGAATTGGGTAAAACGGAGATCGAGACGATTGTCGATGATTTTAAAAAAGCGGCGATCAGGGTAAAAAATGCCGGCTTTGACGGGGTGGAAATCCATTCCGCCCATGGCTATCTGCTCAATCAGTTTTTATCACCAATTACCAACCAGAGAACCGATGAATACGGCGGAGATGTTGCAGGCAGAATTCGCATCCACCTCGAAATTATCAGGTCCGTGCGTCAAGCGGTCGGCGAAGAGTTTCCCATCCTGTTGCGCTTGGGCGCTGCAGATTTCATGGAGGGCGGCCTGACGATCGAAGACAGCAAAGCTGCCGCGCAGGCGTTTGAAAAGGCCGGCATCGACATGCTGGATATCTCGGGAGGGATGTGCCGGTACACGATTCCGGGCGTCAACGAGCCGGGCTATTTTTCGCCGCTATCCAAGGCTATTAAGGAAGTCGTGTCCGTTCCGGTCATCGTAACCGGAGGGATCGCCAAGGCGGATGAGGCGGAGGCCGTTCTCCGCCAGAAAAGAGCGGACTTAATCGGTGTGGGCAGGGCTATCTTAAAGGACTCCGATTGGGCAAAGAACGCCATGGATTATCTGAAAGATCAATAGAAGCCGGGTCCATTAGGTCCAGCAGATCCAGTTCCACGTTTTCCAGCGCCAGTTCCTCCCGGCCAAATATGGGGGCATTGAGATCCTTGTCAGGCGCATGCAGCTATGCCATTTCGGATGATACGTGCATCTTTTTTACTAAAAGAAAGGGATGACACCCGCTGAACAAAGATTCAGCGGGTGTCTTGGCAGAACAGACACTTTATTTTGCAAATTTGATGGTTTTAGACGTTACAGTTGCGTACAGACTTGATTGATTTGCTGGTCTGTGATTTGCCTGTTGAAGAATAATGGATAGTAGGCTTTCATTTCTTGGGCGAGATACGCCTTCGATGCTGCGTCGTTGTTATGCAGAAGCAGGCCCTGCGTCCAGACCAGCCCCAGGATGGATTGAACGCTATCCAGATCACCGTACTGCGGAGGAACATAGACCTTGCCCTCTTTGACCGCCGTGAGGTTCTTCCAGCGCGGGTCATTCATGATTTGTTGTTTTCCGCCCTCAGTGGCCACAATAATGATGTCAGGATTCCATGCCAAAATCTGCTCCATGGATACAGTGGCGCTTTCATTTCCGGTGTCGCTCAACTGATCGCCTAAATTGATGCCGCCCGCCATATCGATAACCGAGCCCATGATTGTATTCTTGCCCACCGTTGTCAGAACGTTTCCGAGCTTACCGGTGTAGAAAACTTTTAACTTTTTGGAATCAGGCACTTTGGCGGTTTCCGCCTGAGCCGTTTTGAGCGTTTTATCCCAGAAATCGGCCAGCTTGTCTGCTTCCTGTCCGTTGCCGACGATCTTTCCCACCATACGGAAGGTATCTTCATAACCGCTCAAGGGTTCCTTCCCAACGGCGACCACCGGAATTTTGGCCTGTTGTTGCAGTTTATCCACATTGATATCGCTATCGAGGGTGATGATCACATCGGGTTTTAACGAGATCACCTGTTCTGTATTCATTTTCGCAAAGAAGGTTCCTGTCACCGGCAATTTGCTTAATTTCGCGATATCGGCATCGCTGAGGTATTTGGTGCTGGTCGACTGGAGATACATCCACTGAAAAACCCAATCCACGCTGATCAGTTTATCCGGAGCCAGCCGCCAAATAGCATAGGTGGATACGGGATGAAGACCAAGCACTCGGTTAACCTGGGCAGGCATCGTCACAGTCCTCTGGTCAAAATCCGTGATCGAGTTGCTGGAACTGTTGGCCTTTCCAATTTTTTGACAGCCGGATAGCATCACAAGCGCCATCACAACTGCCAGACAAACAACAGAAACTTTTAATGCACGTAACTTTTGCAACGCTTCTCCTCCTCATTTTTGGTATTGCCATAGTCGGGTTTTACAGACACTGCTTTTGAATACTCATCTCCTTCCGGTTAATAACGCATGAGTGATCCCCAAAAATTTCACGATCCGGATCAATTGGCTGTTCAGGTAGTGCGGGGCACGCATACCTTGAAGGGACGCTCGCCATCGACATCGGCATTGACAACCCTGATGCCGACGCCGTAAAGATCCCGCAGGCTAGCTTCGGTCACTGTCTCATCCGGCAATCCCTGACTGTACACGCACCCGTCTTTCAGCATCAGTACCCTGGTGGAATACAGGAAGGCATGATCCGGAAAGTGTGAGGCCATTACTATGGCCAGGTCCATCTTTGCCAGTTGTCTCACTTTGCTCAACACCAGTAGCTGGTTGCCAAAATCCAGACTGGCGGTGGGTTCGTCCATCACCAGGAACCGGGGCTGCTGGGCCAGAGCCCTGGCAATCAGCACCAGTTGTTTTTCACCGCCGCTGATTTCGGTGTAGACCCTGTCAGCCAGATATTCGATATGCAGCATGGACATAGCATTCCTGGCTATGGCCAGATCCTGGGATGATGGCGAGGCGAGAGGCCCCAGATAAGCAGTCCGGCCCATAACCACGACATCCAGTACTTGAAACGGTACGGTGGAGTGCTGGGCCTGCGGGATGTAGCCTATCAGCCTGGCAATCTGCGCCCGCGGCCAGTTGCGAATGTCGGCGCCGTCGATCAGCACCCGGCCCGTCTGCAGCCTCAACAACCCGAGTATGGCCTTGAACAGAGTGGTCTTCCCCGCGCCGTTGGGAGCCAACAGGCAGAGCACCTCTCCGGACTGCAGCGTGAGTGAGATGTCCCTGAGCACGGTTCTACCGCCGTAGCCGCAGGATACTCCCTTTAGCTCCAATTTCATTCCCATCCCCTCCCGCCTTTAAGCAACAGGTACAGGAACAGGGGCGCGCCGACAACGGCGGTGACAATACCAAGCGGCACCTCCAGGTTGGACATGGTCCTGCACAAATCGTCCACCAACAGCAAATAGGTAGCACCGAGCATAATAGAGGCCGGCAGCAACATCTTGTAATTGGGGCCTACGATCATCCGGGCCAGGTGGGGAATGATCAGGCCTACCCAGCCAACCAGGCCACTGATGGAAACGGCTGCCGAGGTCATCAGGGTGGAACAGAAAATGACGATATTCTGCAGCTTACGGGTGTTCAGCCCTAGCGCCGCGGCTTCCTCTTCGCCCAGAGTCAGTACATTGATACGCCACCGCAGCAGGTAGATAGGGACAGTGCCGAGAAAAATCGGTATAAAGGCGGACATGGCTGAATTGCTGTCGACTGAAGCCAGGCTGCCCATCAGCCAGAACTCGATCGCCGGCAGGACGTTGTTCGGGTCGGCCACATACTTGAGCAGGGAGGTCGCTGCGCTAAACAGCGCCCCCACAATGAAGCCCGTCAGCACCAGGGTCAGTGACTTGTCCCGGCGGATTCTGCCGCTGATGGACATCACCAGCAGCACCGCCGCCAATCCGAAACAAAAAGACACGGCTTGAATCCCGACCGTGTTCAAGGAGAAGTAGATAGCCAGCGCCGCTCCAAAACCGGCTCCGGATGAGACCCCCAGGATATCGCCCGAGATCAGCGGGTTTTTGAACATCCCCTGGTAGCTGGCCCCCGCAGCCGACAGCGCCGCCCCGACCAACATAGCCGCCAGGATGCGGGGCAGCCGCACCTGATAAATTACCGTGTCGATCGTGGGAGACCAGGTATGTTTGATCGGCAATACTTGGCTGGCCAGCGACAGCAACAGTTGGCGGATACCGACCGGGTACCTCCCCAGCGCGAACGAGACCACGAATACCAACAGCAGACAGGCAATCAAGGACAATTCGCACCAACGAGCTCCGGTTCTGTTCTGGAATGAGCTTCCACTATGGGACATTTGTGTTTCTCCTCGAATCATCAGGGCCGATTATGCTGATTGACCATGATGGAAAGGGAGCGACGATGGTTGAGTGATTAAGTCGCACAGGAACAGTTCCGGAAACAGCAGGCATCTTCCTCTGCAGTCAGAGGTTTTGCTGCAGCCGGCGCACCCTGACTGGCCAGTAGTTCCGACCTGTTTTCTATAGTCCGACAGCTTATCGTGCCATATTTCCTCGAAACTGAACTGCCTCAGGTTGAAACTGAATTTATCATTATTGCAGAAGGAGCATGGCATCACGTCCAGACTCTCGTTGATATAAATCGAAAAAAAGCCGCACTCGCAACTGTCTATGAGGTCGTGATCCACGTTGGTGGCTTTCAGCAAGCTCGGGACGAAACAGGCGTCAAAGCCGATCTTCAGCACCGTGGCCGGGTGTTCGACGCTAGCCAGGAATGTTTGCAGCAGACTGGATGATCTGATGTTGTCACTCCCGTCAGCCCTGCCTGCTGGTTTGTAGGTCAGGAAGATCACAGAGTTGAATTGCCCGATGTACGCATCATACTCACCTCTCAAGACTGCAGTGGCGTGCGCAAGGGTTGTTTCCGACATTACGTAATGGATATTGGTTCTAATCCCCTCGTCCTTCAGGTATGAACCCAGGCGGGAGAGTTCCTGCAAAGGCATGCTGTCCCGGTAGGGGTCCCAAGAAATTGCTATGGCTCCGCAGTAGGCCCTGGTGGCCTCAATGTTTTTATGGTTGAAAA
This sequence comes from Peptococcaceae bacterium, assembly GCA_023249405.1. Classification (GTDB taxonomy): domain Bacteria; phylum Bacillota; class DSM-12270; order Thermacetogeniales; family Thermacetogeniaceae; genus Palsa-1188. The sequence continues at coordinate 32,998 of JAHFCR010000022.1, forward strand.
ATTTGCCGCAGGTAGTGTAGTTGGGGACGATCCCGCGCTCCTCTCGCGTCAGTTGCAACAAGTCAGTAAACTCGGGGTGTAGGAGCGGTTCACCTCCACCGAGGGCGACCTGAAATATGCTGCCATACGCTGTGCTTGTCAACTGGTCGAGGGCGAACCGGTAATCTTGCAACGACATGCATTGGCCGTCCGGGTTGCTCGACCGGTAACAGTACCGGCATCCGTTGGTGCAATAATTGGATATGGAGATGTCTGCCAATTCCGGCCAGGGAGCCAGATCGGGGTTGTCAGCAAAGGTATCCCCCCATCTGAAGGTGGTCCCTGTGGCAGGGTTGCCTACGAAGTTGTACCCAGGAATATGCCGTCTCAGCATTTAACAGTACGGGGATCTACTTCACAGTTGCAAGGCGCAATGCCGACAACTGTTGCGCCTAGACAGTTGAGATCGCTGCTCCTGCCCTTGACGACGATCCAGTTGAGCAGGTTCCACATCTGATCATCCGTTAGCTGGCTGAGGTCGGTGGTGGTAATCTGTTCCGGGTTGAGATCGGCATCCAGAAGCAGTGATTTGCCGAGGTTGAATGTTTTGATGGTATAATGGCATTCGATGCCATCAATCTCTGTTTTATGGCCATCCTGTTTCAGTTTATCCCTGACAAAAGAGAGCAGTTGCGCCGATCCGGTCTCTGCATGCTTTTTATACAATTCGATATAACTGTTGGCGATGTCATCCTTTAGCATCAGGATAAAACTCGCCGAGCTGCTGTTTGTTACAAAATCTGCTCTGATTTTCAATCCAAATCCCCCCATATTTGTGATACCGTAGCGTCATTTTAAAAAGTTTTTGATATAGCCGCCATTTTACAAAAGCAGCACCTGCCTAACATTGATTTAAAACATGCGACCGACCATGATTACCTTGCTGTTTCCCAGTCATAGCCTCCTGACAATGAAAATTGCTGTTCAAATGGCTATTTGGCAGAAAATGGGGCGCACAATGAGCTAGCTTAATTCATTCATAATGATATAAGAACTAACATAACAAAACATGATTATTATAACAATTTAGCTTAAATTCATCAACGTATGAGTGATGCTCCTATAGCTTTGCCCTTCAGTACTTACCGGCACCAAACGTCAGGAAACGGCGCCGGAGCTGATAGCATAAATTATCTTAAATTTATTTATGTCCACTGATGCTAGTTTTTTTTAGAAAAAACAAATATACTTGATTGGATGGCGCTGCTATTTTTACTGATTGGAGGTGTCTTCCGTGAACAAAACCAAAAAGGTATTGCTGTCAGTGTTGGTTGTAATTGTAGCGTTAACGATAGCGTTAGGCGCCGCTGGGTGTGCAAAAAAGTCAAATAGCCCAAAGCCTGGCCCACCCCCCGGCCTTACTAACGGAGGGTGGTAACGGAGAGGCGTCGGGCATAATACGATCTATAGCCAGATCGCTGGGGATTCAAATGATAATCATCGGAATAAACTGGTGCCCACTTGCCGAATTGCTAGCAGCGGGCACCAGTTTTTTAGGTAATACCAAAAAACAACGAGGTTATAATAGCGTGAAACATCCATGCCGGCGGCTGGCGCACAGAACATTGAAAATGGAGTAGAGAGCTGGCTGCTCGTGTAATACCGTGCGATATTGTTGTAAGGCCGATGCCCCAGGAAATTCTGTTGAAGCTCGGTCAAACTGCCGCTGGTGGCAAGGAGATCCTCCGGGGAATCCAAATTTTGGGCTTAAAAAACATGTTATAATCTAATCAAAGCACGATAAGGGGATGATGTGATGGTTGACGATCTGGCCAGATTTATTGACAAAGCAAAAGAGTTCGGAGCACTCGACGCCAAATTGATTAAAGCAGACACTATCAAGACAGGCGCCTGGGTGAGAATGAAATGTCATTTTGGCTGTGGCCACTATAATACAAGCTTCAGTTGCCCTCCCCACACTCCAGCACCCAGAGAGACGCAGGAGGTGATCGACTGCTACGGCACCGCCCTGCTTGTGCACTGCCAGCAAATTGGAGACCCCACCGAAGTGGTCATCAAGCTGGAGCGGGAGATCTTCCTGGCGGGATACTACAAGGCATTGGCGTATGGGGCGGGACCCTGCCGGATATGTGAGGAATGCAACGTCCAGCAGTGCAATCATCCGCGGCAAAGCAGGCCCTCCATGGAATCCTGCGGCATTGACGTATACGCTACCGTAAGGGCAAACGGTTTTCCAATCGCAGTGGTGAAGGACAGGGCGTCCGAACAGAACTATTACGGGCTGGTTCTGATCGAATAGCCAAACCCTACTGATTGTGTCCAATAACAGGGGGCTGCCGCACCATCATGCGGATAGCTTGCCCTATTTGATGATCGTTACCGTATTGGCCTTTCTATCCTTGGCAGCCGGCATTTCCCCATCCGGGTATCCCAGGCAGACAGATCCGCAAACTCTGTGATTGGCCGGAATCCCCAGCCCAGTCAGGAAGCGGGACATTGAGTATGGTCATCGAACCAGAGGCATCCCCTGCTATTATCGCCGCAGTGGCGGCACTGATTGACAGGCTCATCCGCCAGGACCTCGTTGGCCCATTTCTCATCGGCGAGCATGCCCCTCCCCACAGCGACCAAATCCAGGCAGCCATTTTCGATCAGGAATTTTGCCTGTTCGGCAGTAGTAATTTCCCCCACGCCAATGACCGGAATGTGGACCTGTTTCTTGACCTCGCTGCCGTTGTAGGCGATAGCACTGCCGTTGAAACCAGCGGGTACAGCATTTGCAGGCATGTTCATACCAAAAGAGATGTGCAGCAGGTCAATGCCGGCTTTTTCTAGAGCCTTGGCCACCTCGGCCGCCCCTGCCACATCCGGAATATTGCCTCCCATGCGAACGCTGATGATAAAGCCTTCGCCAACCGCTCCCCGAATTTGCGGTATGATTTCCGTGATCACGCGGACCCTGTTTTGTAAGGCTCCGCCGTAGCTATCCGCCCTCTTGTTGAACTCCGGGTCTAAAAATTTACATAAGGTAAATCCATGAGCAAAATGATATTCAACACCGTCGAAGCCTGCCTGCTTGGCGCTGGCAGCAGCGGCGATGCAGTCTGCCTGCATTCTGTGTATCTGTTCCACCGCCAGTTCATTGATGTCCACATTGCCGCAAGAGAGCTGCACCATTGCCACGGAACCATAGCCGTGGCAGTTTCGGGCGATGGCTTCCAGCGGCTCCCCTTGCCCGCTGCTCCAGACGCCCAGCTGTTCCACCGCCCCTAACACAGGAGTTGATTGCACGATGATCAGGCCGGCGCCGCCTCGCGCTCTTCTGGTGTAGTGGTCGACATGCTGCTCGCCGTACATGCCGCCATGATCGCCCTTAAAGGAAAAACAGACCATCGGCGGCATGACAATTCTGTTCTTTATCTTCTTGCCCCTAATGATCACCGGATCGGACAACTTAGGCATACATCCATACCCCCTTCTTTAATAGTATTGCCCGGCGTTCGATCCCGCATCGCTGCCCGGCCATTATAATTGAACCAGCTCAATCTTTTCTCCGGAGGGCCCCCTGAAGAAGAAAATGTAACGATAGGTAGGCTCGAACGGCACCGGTTCCGGTGTGACCAACTCCAGGCCCTGATTCTTCACCACCGCAACTGCGGTAAAAATATCAGAGACGCGGATGGTGAAATGTTCAATCACGCCGTCTTGATACGAGACCCCCGCACCCGCCTCGCTCAACTCAACCGTAACTCCGCCAAGGGTGAGAAACACCAATTTAATCGAGCCCGCCTGGACGCGGTTGACCAGGGTGAACCCCAGCACCTCAGAATAAAACTGCACCGATTGCTCCAGATCTCTGGTTTGCACATTAATATGGTCGAGGTCTAAAAACAGGTTTCCTATTGCAGACACCCCCTGGCTGCTTTTCCTAATATTATACACTTTAGCATCTAAACTACCCCGCCTGAAGCATAATTCCCTTAAAAAACAACTTGGAAAGAACGCGCAGCACATGCGCGCTATCAGCCATAGCATAAACACCTGTATTACCCATCGATGGCTACAGCAGCCAGCCCCCGCAGGCCTTATTAACGGTCATTCCCATGGTGCCGGACGAACTGTCGATGCCCCTAATTGCCGGCACCAATTTTTCTATGGAGCTGATGGCTCCATGTTAATTAAATTTTGTTGTGGAAGAGGGGGTATTTTTCATTCAAAGGAAATAGCGCCTGTCGTTTTGCCGATAGGCTGCCGGCGATTGTTTCATATATTTCTTAAACACCCGACAAAAATAGTTGGTGTCGTCAAACCCCACGGATAGGGCGGCCTCCGTCACATTGCAAAGACCTTGATTGAGCAGCATGACCGATTTCTCGATCCGAATGCGGTTAATGTAGTCGATCAGGGTTCTGCCGGTGGTTTGTTTGAACAGGCGGCAAAAGTATCCTTCCGACATATGGGACATTTCCGACACTTTTGTGAGGGAAATCGGATTGTCGTAGCTGTTTTCTATATAGTCGATTATATGCTGAAAGCGCTTAGTTTTCTTTGCCAGAATCTCCGCATCTCTCTGTGACCAGGATTTCACCACGTGATTCCTGAATAGTTCAAAGAGCAAAGCAAATGTGCCGGATACCAGTTTCAGCTCATACCCTTCCTGCATTTGCCCACATTCCGCAATCATGGTTGTAAGAATAGCGGTGACTGCTTCACTTTTGATGCGGTTTTCAAATATGACAAGATTGTTTTTTAACGGCTCTATGTATTTCTGACAGCATGCGGGAATGCCATAGGAACAGAGCAGATCGAGATCAATTCTGAAAATGTAAAAACGCAGTTCATCAGACAAATTGTTCCCATAATGCAGTTCGCCGTTATTGACCAATAGAAGGTCCGCCGGCCCGACGCGGCAGGGCTTTCTATTGCAATAAATCACGGCATCTCCTTTGATAAAAAAGAAAAATTGCAGATGATGCCCATGCAGATGTCCATCAAATACCGGGCCATGCATTGTTTTACAGTGCTCAATGATGGCTACGGGGAAAGTAAGATCGGCAAGTTTTAAAAGCTCTCCTTCCATCCCATGACCCACCCCATGTCAATATTATGCTATTCCAATCGAATATGGTTCATGCGTCAAGCATCTTTGGAAGCCATAATGATTGTATAACATGGTGCTCTTGTGATCAATAAAAAGGCTGGGGGGATAGTTATATGCAAAACCAAATTTCTGCGGTGAAGAAACTGCTGATCCTTTCGTTTGCGCATATGGTAAATGACTGGTATATGAATTTTATCCAGTCCATGCTGCCGATTCTGGTGGCCGCCGGGCTCAGCGTTACCAAGAGCGGATTTCTCGTTTCCATCTTTACCATCACATCATCGCTCATGCAGCCGATCATCGGCTATGTTGTGGACAGAAAAAATCAAAAATGGTTCGTCTATGCCGGAACGCTGTTTATGGCCGTGCTGCTCAGTCTTTTCGGTCTGATTAAAAGCTACCCATTGCTAATGATCGTAGTAGGCATCGCGGGTTTTGGAACAGCGGCATTTCATCCACAGGCATCGGCAATGACTGCGGCACTAAGCAGCCCAGAAAAGCGCGGGACAAACCAGGCGTTTTTCATAGCCGCGGGGAATATCGGATGGGCGCTAACTCCTTTGATCGCGGTGCCTATTGTCGTGAAATATGGGCTATCGGTGACGCCGGTGTTTATTCTGCCGGGTCTTGCAGCGTTTATCCTGTTGCTTTTTGCGTCCTCAAAATCTACTTCTAACCTGAAAAAAGAACACGCTCCTTTGTGGCCGACTCTTCGCAGCTCCTGGAAGGAACTGACGAAAATCATGTTCGTCGTCGCTTTCCGTTCGTTTACCTATTTCGGTATGGTCTCTTATCTGTCGCTGTACCTCAAACACAGAAGCGTTTCGCTGATCCTTGCGAGCAGATTGCTCTTTCTGATGTTGTTCGCAGGGGCACTAGGCGGTTTCGTCGGCGGGGTTCTCTCAGATAAGTTCGGCAGAAAACCAGTTCTTATGATCTCACTGTTTTCCGCAAGTGTTTTTTTCTGGCTCTTTCTTTCGACATCTGGTGCGTTCAGCTACATCATGCTTGGACTTGCAGGCGCATCGCTGCTTGCATCATTCTCCATAACAGTCGTGCTTGCGCAAAGCCTCATTAGCAAAAATGCCGCTATGGCTTCGGGTCTCATGCTTGGCTTTGGCACAGGCGTGGGAGGTCTTGGAGTCGGTTTGATCGGACTTCTGATTGATACCAAAGGCATAACCGCCGCAATACTCTTGCTGACATGCATGCCTGCCGTTGCAGGGCTTTTGAGTCTTAATATTTGTGAAAAAGAAGATATTAGCATAGCATAATCAGCTTATATCTTCTCCAATCAGGAGCAACTGTTCCCTGACTGTCAACGGTAGGTGATGATGCAGATAGCACGTCAGACCGCTGGAACTAGGCGATATGGATACCGGATACGGAAATAACCTATCTGCATCATCTCACTCGAATTTGGCGCCTGTTCCTAGCCCGGCAAATGAGTTAGAATAATGAAGCAGTATGCCGGAATATATGGAAGGTGCATGCATATGGGCGGTTATGGCAGGCAGCTATTTGCCAAACCGATCACCGAGATTATCAGAGCACGCTCTTCGGTTAGAACGTACAACAATCAGCCGCTGCCTACGCTCATCAAGGAGCAGATCGGGCAGTATGCCTCGGCATTGGAAAACCAACCCGGTATCAAAGTCCGGTTTCAAGCCATCGATTCCGATATTGCTCTAAAAGAATCAGGAGCGAGACTGGGAACCTATGGCATGATCAAGGGCGCCTCTTCTTTCGTGGCGGCAGCGGTTGCTAAAGACAACAGCAGCAATAACATCGAAAAGTTGGGATATCTATTTGAAAAATTGGTTCTGTTCGCTACTTCCATCGGGCTGGGAACGTGCTGGGTGGCGGGAACTCTCAACAGAGAAGGGTTTGCCAGGGCGATCGATCTCAACGATGATGAGCTGCTCCCGGTCATAACCCCGGTGGGATATGCCAATAAAAGCATGCGGCTGCAAGACAGAATGGTGAAGCTAATTGCCGGATCGAGCAAGAGAAAGGGTTGGGAGGAGCTTTTTTATAGCGTTGATTTTCAGAACGGCCTCAGCCCATCTGAAGCCGGGAGCTATTCAGTGCCCCTGGAAATGGTGAGGATCGCCCCGTCTGCATCAAATCACCAACCCTGGCGAATAGTAAGAGATGGAGACACATTCCATTTTTATTTGAGCCGCACCAAAGGCTACAAGAATCGTTACGGCTTTGACATCCAAAAGATCGATCTGGGAATTGCCATGTGCCATTTCGAACTGACAGCGGTTGAGATGGGACTGACAGGCGACTGGACTGTGCGGAGACCGGATGTCCAAGAGATTCCAGACGATACGGAGTATATCGCAAGCTGGGTGGCAACCGGGATTTAAATCGTTGCGCATCGAAGACACGGCCGCGGCCAGTGACCCGACGCGTAAGCGGTCATTCACCAATGGGATGAGGATGGTGTAGAATTGCCAATGTCACAGGGAAAAACATCGCATGAGGCAGGGAATCGCAGAAAAATCGAGTACAAATGGATCGTGCTGTCGGTAGTCACTCTGGGAGCGTTGCTGTCGGCTATCGATTCCAGCATCGTCATTCTGGCCCTGCCCAGCATCATGAAAGACCTGGCCACCAATATGGTCACCGCCATGTGGGTGCTCATGGGCTACATCCTCATGAACACGATCTTCCTGATCATCTTCGGGCGTCTGGCCGACCTTTTTGGACGGGTACGAATGTACAACCTGGGCTTTGTGGCTTTCACCGCGGGCTCGGTGCTCTGCGCCTTTGCCGTCACCGGTCCGGAGCTGGTGATCTTTCGCCTGTTGCAGGGTATCGGCGGCGCCATGCTGATGGCCAACGGCATGGCCCTCATCACCGAGGTCTTTCCCCCGGATGAACGGGGGCGGGCGATGGGGATCAATGCGATCACCTGGGCACTGGGCAACATCATCGGACCGGTGCTGGGAGGGCTGATCCTGAGTGTGGCCAGCTGGCGTCTGATCTTTCTGATCAATCTGCCGATAGGAGTGGTTGCCACTATCTGGGCGTATCTGGCGCTGCACGAGATAGCCAAACCCACCCTGCAAGAGAAAGTGGATCTGCCGGGAGTGATCCTCTTCTCCCTGTCCATAACAGCACTGCTGGTGATCCTGACCCTTAATATGGAGTGGGGATGGTTGTCCGCGCCCATTCTCTCGCTGATCGCCCTATGTCTGGTGACGGCAGCGTCCTTCTGGTTCTGGGAAAGGCGCACGCCCCATCCGGTGATGGACCCGGCACTCTTTCAAAACCGGGTTTTCAGCCTGGGCACCTTTGCAGCCGTACTGCAGAGCCTGGCCATGTTCAGCGTCCTTTATCTGATGGTTTTTTACCTGCAGGGTGTCCGTGGAGAAACCCCCATCAGGGCCGCCATTCTGATCCTGCCGATGGCAGTCGTGCAATCGGTGCTGAGCCCGCTGGGGGGCATCTTTGCCGACCGGAACGGAGCGAGGCTGCCGGCCACAGCAGGTCTTCTGCTGCAAGGAGCAGCCACCCTGATTCTATCCTACCTGAGGCCGGATTCCTCTTACACCATCCTTTTCTTTGGACTGGCGATCATGGGCGTCGGGGGTTCCTTGTTCTGGTCCCCCAATACCAGGGCCGTGATGAGCGCCGCCCCCAGGCACCGCCTGGGAGTGGCTTCGGCCACGCTGGCCACCCTGCGCCAGTGCGGGATGGTGATGAGCTTTGCCGTGGCTATGGCGGCGGCGGCAGCCAGCATGCCGTCGGATCTCATGACCAAAATATTTCTGGGAACGGCTGAAAAGCTGAACAGCGTCATGGCCGCAGCCTTTAACCAGGGCCTGAGCCAGGCCCTGCGCGTTTCCACCTTCATTGTGATCCTGGCCGCAGTTTGTACCTGGCTGGCCAATGATCGCTCGGAAG
>JAHFCR010000148.1 GCA_023249405.1 Peptococcaceae bacterium
ACGGTTATGTGCCAGGAGAGGGCGTGGGAGCAGTACTGCTCAAACCGCTGTCCAAGGCCATAGCCGACGGCGATCATGTCTATGGTATCATCAAGGCGACCGCCATCAATCACGGCGGAAAGACCAACGGCTACACCGTCCCCAGCCCTAATGCCCAGGCCAGCGTCATCGGAGAGGCCTTAAAAGAAGCAGGTATCGATCCCAGGACGATCAGCTATGTAGAAGCCCATGGCACCGGAACCTCCCTGGGGGATCCGATCGAGATCTCGGGCCTTACAAAAACCTTCCAGGAATACACCAAAGACAAACAGTACTGCCCAATCGGCTCGGCCAAGTCAAACATCGGGCACTGCGAGAGCGCCGCAGGCATCGCCGGGGTGACCAAAGTATTGTTGCAACTCAGACATTGCCAACTGGCACCATCCCTGCATTCCGAGATCCTTAACCCCAACATCGATTTTACAAACACCCCCTTCATCGTTCAGCAGGAACTTACGGAGTGGAAGCGACCGCTACTCAAGCTCAACGGAGGGACAAAAGAATACCCCAGAATTGCCGGCATCTCCTCCTTCGGCGCCGGAGGCTCCAACGCCCACGTCGTAATCGAGGAATACATCCCAGAACAACAAAGAACCCCAATTACGATCACCCCCCAGAACCCGGCCATCATCGTGCTCTCCGCCAAGAATCAAGACCGCCTCCGCGAACAGGCACAGCAACTCCTAACTGCAATCAAAGGGCAGCAATACTCCGACATCGACTTAGCCGACATGGCCTACACCCTCCAGGTGGGAAGAGAGCCCATGGAGGAGCGCCTGTCCATTATCGCCATCACCCTCAAAGAACTCGAAGAGAAACTGCAAACCTACCTGGAAGGCCGGGACGGCATCGAGGACCTCTACCGGGGGCAGGTCAAGCGCAACAAGGAGACCCTGGCCGTCTTTGCGGCGGATGAGGATATGGCAAAAACAATCGAAGCCTGGATCTCTAAGGGAAAATACTCAAAACTCCTCGACCTGTGGGTCAAGGGCCTGACCTTCGACTGGAACCAGCTCTACGGCGGCGCCAAACCTCACCGCATCTCCCTTCCCACCTACCCCTTCGCCAAAGAGCGCTACTGGATACCCGCGATCGAGACCACTACAGCCGCGGCCTCCATAACGGCCGCCTCCATCCATCCCCTGCTGCACCAGAACACCTCCGACCTTACCGAGCAGCGCTTCACCTCCAGCTTCACCGGCCAGGAGTTCTTCCTGACAGATCACATCATAAACGGCCAGCGCATCCTGCCCGGGGTGGTCTACCTGGAGATGGCCCGGGCAGCGCTGCAACAGGCGGCAGGAGCCCTGCAAGAAGAGAAGACCCGGATCATACTCAAGAACATCGTCTGGGCGCGCCCCATCACCGTGGGAGACCACCCGGTGAAGGTCCACATCGGACTCTATCCCGAAGAGACCGGCCAGATCGCCTACGAGATCTACACCGAGGCCGGTACCGAGCCCATAGTGCACAGCCAGGGCATAGCGGTGCTGGATACAGCCGCTCCGGCGGCCCCCGCCCTGGACATCAAGACCCTGCACGCCCAATGCAGCCAAGCCACCATCTCCTCCACCCAGTGCTACGAGTCCTTCAAATCCGCGGGAATCGACTACGGCCCCGCCCACCGGGGACTGGAGCAGCTTTGCATCGGATCGAACCAGGCATTGGCCAAGCTCATCTTACCATCATCCGTCTCCGACACCCAGGACCAGTTCACCCTGCACCCCAGCCTAATGGATGCCGCCCTCCAGGCCTCGATCGGTCTAGCATTGAGCACCGGCCAGACAGTGTCATCCGTCAGCCCCACATCCCTGAAACCGTCCCTGCCCTTCGCCCTAGAGGAACTCGAAATCCTCGGCAAATGCACCCCCGCCATGTGGGCCTTGGTTCGGCCCAGCGCTGGCAGCCAGGCGGGGGATAGGGTCCAAAAACTCGACATCGACCTCTGCGACGAAACAGGTAACATCTGCGTGCGCATGAAGGGATTCACATCCAGAGCCCTGGAAAGCGAAGCGGGTTCTCCGGCAGTGATCGGAACCCTGATGCTCCACCCCTGCTGGAGAGAACAGGCCATAGACCAAAAAGCCCCGGCCCCCGACTATGCCCGGCGCCTGGTGATCCTCTGCGAACCGGACAGCATTGCCATCGGAAGCATCCAAGCCCGGATGGACGACGCGCGCTGCCTCACCCTGCAATCCCCGCAGAAAGAGATCGAAGAGCGCTTCCAGACCTATGCGGTTCAGGTATTTGAGGAGATTCAGAACATCCTTAAAGACAAACCCAAAGACAAAGTATTGATCCAGGTTGTGGTTTCCACCCAGAACGAACAGCAACTCCTCTCCGGACTCTCCGGGCTGTTGAAAACAGCCCAACTGGAGAACCCCAAACTTACAGGGCAGCTGATCGCGGTAGAGCCAGGACAAGACCCAGAAAAAATCATAGAGAAGCTGCAAGAAAACAGCCGAACTCCCCTCGATAACCATATTCGCTATCAGGACGGCAAGCGATTTATCGTCAGTTTGAACGAAGTTGAAGCCTCCCCGGCGGAAGAGACCATCCCCTGGAAAGACAAAGGCGTCTACCTGATCACCGGAGGCGCCGGCGGCCTCGGCCTCATCTTTGCCAAAGAGATCGCCCAAAAAACCGAGAATGCCACCCTGATCCTCACCGGCCGCTCTTCACTTAACGAAGACAAACAGGCCAGACTGAAAGAACTCGAGAACTCAGGCACCCAGATCCAGTACAGGCAAGTCGATGTGACCCAAAAACAGGCAGTCACCGATCTGATCCAAAGCATCCAGCGCGAGTTCGGAGGCCTGAGCGGCATTATCCACAGCGCCGGAGTGATCAAAGACAACTACATCATCAAGAAAACCAGGGACGAACTGCGGCAAGTCCTGGCCCCCAAGGTCCAAGGACTGGCCAACCTGGACCAGGCAAGCAAAGACCTGAACCTCAACCTCTTTATCCTCTTTTCCTCGATAACGGGAACCATGGGCAATCCCGGCCAGGCCGACTACGCAGCCGCCAACGCCTTCATGGACACCTATGCTGCATATCGCAACGGCCTGGTGGCCTCAGGCCAGCGCCACGGGCAGACACTGTCGATCAACTGGCCGCTGTGGCAAGAGGGCGGAATGCGCGTCGATGCAGAAACCGAGAAGATGCTGAGACAAAGCATTGGCATGGCCCCCATGCAGACCCAAACCGGCATCCGCGCCCTGTACCGGGGCCT
>JAHFCR010000083.1 GCA_023249405.1 Peptococcaceae bacterium
TTTAAAAGGAGAGGATATATATTCCCCTTGGAGCCTCCGTTTATCCTTATTAAAAACCGTCTAAAAGTATCGCGCCGAATTGCCAGCCCAAAAAATGCGCCAGCATCGCCCGATCATGCCTGGGCTTCACCAGCACAGTCTGGGCAGAAAAGCCTTCCCTGCCTGGCTACGGCAAACCCATCGAAAACCTCTTCTCCGCAACCGCCGCAAATGCAAGAGGTGAAGACGAAGCCAGGCTCTTGCGGAGCAAAGCTCACTTCACGCCAGTTAAATAGGTCCTCATCCGGCGCCTCCAGGATACACTGAATCAACGATTGCTGCCGGTAGAAAAAATGATGCTTTTCACCTGGAGAAGCCATCCCGTTGGCCACATTCTCCATCAGTTCAATAAATTCCGGACCGGAGCGCCCGATCACTTGAGGCCTGAGCGCCAGACGCACTGCCTTTCCAGGCTTGGCAACGGTAAATACATACTTGCCTTTCTCATTGACCCGTAAGCGCCGGCTGCCCATCGTGCACCGGAGCACCACCTGCAGCGCGTCCGTGCTGCAATCCACCGTCTCGACTATCGCCTGCAGGCTCTCTTCCTCCTGAAGGGGAGCCAGAATCTCCCTGGCCAGCACTGCCGCTCTGTATCCTACAGCCAGCACGCAACAGGCATGCCCGTGGAATTCGATCGTGCTTTCCCATAAACTCAAGAGCTACACCGCCTTTGACAGGATCCCATCAATTCCTTAAAAGGTCTGAACAGAGCCAGCGTTGCGCAAGAGAGCGTTTCATACAGAGAAATATCCGATATTGGCAATTCATATTTTTAGTGTATAATTTAATGCAATAAATATAAAAAGCAAGATATTCTTATTTGTAGAACTGCTTGCGGTCCCAGCTATATATTAAGTTTGCTAATAGTCAGTTTGCTGCCCGGGTTCTCCCGGCCCGGGCAGCACAAATGGGAGGTGTATATGCAATAGCACGGCGGTCGGGCTCGTCCCTCGAAACCGTATCGACCGGTGCCATTACCCTTAATTAATAGCAAACTAGCAAACTAAAAAATAACCACGAAAATGATCCCTCTTCATGCGGGATAACCTTCGTGGTTATATTTTTTATATATTTTTATTTAATATAAACTAATTATTAAAGCCTGTCAATCAACAAGCATAAAAACTTCCCAAAGGAGACAGCAGCTTAAAAACCATATGGAGGCTTCGCCCCTCCATTTAAAATGCTCAGATCGGTTTTAAAACTGGCCCGTTACAGTGTTTTGGATAACGTACCAGGTGGCAATCAGATCGGGGTCAATCACCACTTCTCCGGTCGTTTTTAAACGGTATTCTCCCGGGCGTGCCAGTTTTAAAGAGGATAGATCGGGAGGAAAGACACATTCTTTTCCCGAGTGAGCTATTTTTATTGCTATTCCTTCTCGCTCATCGAATCTTGAGACATACCCATGTATCTGCTTCTGATCGACAACGCACTCATCATCGAGGGTGGTTAATCCGATGAGCACATATTTTCCGACGAGCCGGGTTTGATCTATGGCGCATCTATTATTGGCTCCGTTGCAACTTGCTATCTGCAACGCTTTCTGGCGCGCAGCCTCCGCGTCATCGTCGCGGCCCAGCCGACTCAAGATGTCACTTTTAAAATTCCAGGTTCCGGCATCGCCCGATTGCAGATCTATCGCCCGATCTACCGCCGCCAGAGCATCCGCATAGCGCTCAAGCCTTGCTAGCGTGATACTTTTATTAAACCAGGCATCAGCATTCGCATCGTCGATCGCCAGGGATTTCGAGTATGCCTCAAGCGCCTCTTCATGCCGGCCAAGGCGTTCCAGCATCACTCCCCTGTTCAGCCACCCGGCAGCGTTATTTTCTTCCAAAGTCAACGCTTTCCCGACAGTCTCCAACGCCAGTTCGAACATACCGCAATGATAATACTCCGAAGCTTTTTTAATGCAGTCTTCCGCCTTCATTCTCCTCATCCCCACCTTTTATAAATTTGGCCATCTATGTCAACGCCTTCAGCGTAAATAATCTGCCGGATCAATCGCCTTATGGAATCCTTCGACATCTCCGTGCTTCAGATCAAAATATCCCGGTCTACAAGGCCGGGATCGCGATCAAAGTTCATTTGACAGCCAACACGGTCCTCTGGATGGGAGGCGCTCAAGTTGAAACTCCAGGCAGGTCTACTGGCTCATGGCTCATCGCTTTGGTCCCCCTTCCCGTCCGGCGCTCAAGCTGCCATTTTTCCTCTTAGGCTGAATATCAGTTTGATACTGAACTCAGTCCATTGCGGCATTGCTCATTGAGCGCTGAACAGTGGTCGTTGGAACAGCTCGCCATTTACAGTGGCCCCACCGCTCAGGACTTGCACCTGATTCCCTATTCTCCCCGGTTTGTGAAAACCGGGGCACCTGGAGCCTGTTATATATTTACTTTTCCGGAGGTGATTTTATGCCTTCTGACGATAATGGAGAACTTAAAATTCTATTCCCTTTTGCGCCTTTACTCCCTCATGATATGGGTGTTTGATCTCTTTCATCTCGGTCACCAGATCGGCCCGATCAATAATCTCAGGTCTGGCCTCGCGGCCTGTCAACACCAGATGCAACGGGGATGGCTTCTTATCGATCAGCTCCACGACTGCGCCCACAGGCACCAGCCCGTATCTGATCGCATAATTGATCTCATCCAGGATTATCAGGTCCCATTCCCCGGTGGAGATCTCCGCTTCCGCTGTTTGCAACGCTGCTGCCGCCGCGCTACGGTGTCTTGTCATCATATCGTCCTGAGGCCCGTCAACAAAGCCCTCCCCCATCTGGTGGATGACAAAATTCGGCCTCAGTTGTTCAATAGTTTTTAGCTCACCATATGTACAGTTGCCTTTGATAAATTGTATGATCAGCACCTTCATTCCCTGGCCCCACGATCTCATGCCCATCCCTAAAGCCGCAGTCGTTTTCCCCTTGCCGTTTCCGGTATGCACAATGATTAGGCCTTTTCTTTCCTGCATATAATCATCCCCATTCTTCTTGTTGAGAACCGCTGCCCGCCACTTTGACGAAAGATTGGATTGTGTCATGGTAGATAAGCTGCCATACCATCGAGTGAGCCATGCTGTCATGTTTATAAATATCTATTTCTCCTCCGTTTCCAAAAGAATATGCGCCTGGCCCAGCGCTATACCAGGCCAGGCTGCACTAAGAAAGGAGAGGCAAACATTTTATCCATGATCAGAAAACCTTATCCGGCGTTAAACAATAAATCCCGGCCTCTGGGACCGGGATCGTGTACAATCATAGCCTATAACCAACACGGTCCTCTGGATGGGAGGCGCAATTTGTTGAAACTCCAGGCAGGTCTACTGGCTCATGGCTCATCGCTTGGCTCCCCCTTCCTGGATGTTCCCATCCAGTGGTCTTCGGAGTAGCTCCCCATTCACAGTGGCCCCACCGCTCAGGATTTAACCTGATTCCCTATTCTCCCCGGTTATAAAACCGGGGCACCTGGAGCCTGGTTTTATATTTAGTTGTCTTAAGGCAATGCTATTCCTATTCGGTAATGCTGTCAATAAGTTTCTTGAGACGTGTTTCTTGAGACGCATCTGTTTAAGGGCTGTTTACAATAATTTATGGCCCGATTACCCTGCTGGCCATCTGCACCACGAAGGAGGCGTCCTGGAGCGCCCGCTCCGCATCTTCCCGGCGATATTCTTCGGTGGGGATGAAATCGATGTCGCCATAGAAGGAGAATTCCCGCTCCTTGCGCAGCCATTTGGAGATCTCCGCCAACTGCTGAGCCACCACGGCAACATCGTGTGGCAGACGCGACTTAAACTCCACCACCAGGCCCCCGATATCATGCTGCTTGGGAGGCTCGACTCCGACTTGCCGCAGCATTCCTTTCAGGGCAAGCTCCACCAGTTCCTGCGCCTCCCGCACCACGTCGGAATAGGCCTCTTCCTTCAGGAGCAACGGCAGCACCTTCAATCTCTTGGACGCTTTTATCAAGTAGCTCTGCGCCAGCGTCCGGTTGATCACAGTTCGAATTCCTCCCCCACCTTATAATTCTCTTTCAGCAACCAGTACCAGGCGCCTCTGTATTTCAGCTTGCGCGCCCCCAGCCGTTCCAGCTTCTCCCCGAGAGCTGCCAAGTAGCGGGAGAAAAAGCAGTTCCGGTCCTCCAGCAGCAGGCTGTCCTCGATCATATCCAGAAACAGCAGACTGCCCTGCAGCACTTCACCAGGCATCTTGAATACGGGAGAGAGAGAAGTATTGATGCCGTACTCCCCCATTTTTTCGAGCAACGGCGCCAGTTTCTGCTCCACCATGGCAAACTCTTCCACCCGCCGCATCCGGCCGCGGGGCAGGTCTTCGGCGATGACCAGAAAGTCGATGTCGGAATCCGGGCGCGGCGTTCCCCGCCCCACCGAGCCGAAGACAGCCAGGGTCACCAGCCGTTCCCGATAGAGGTCGCGCACATTCCTGCGCAGCGCCTGCAGGATGGTTTGAAAATGCTTCTGGTACATGACCGACCACTCCGTTATTGCCATATCTTTACTTCCGAAGATAACATTATTCCTTGCTTGTTACAAGCGGTGCGATCCGCTAATCGGTTCCGTAATTTATGAACATAAACTGAGGGTCTGCGGATTATTCTTTGACTTTTTATATTGACATATCATTTCGACTGGCGTAGCATTTTAAATGACAATTAAATAGAGATTCAGGCTCCAGGTGTCCCGGTTCATGCCGGGGAGAATAGGAAATCAGGTGCAAGTCCTGAGCGGTGGGGCCACTGTAATGGGGAGCGATTCCATGAGCCACTGGATGATGCGTCCGGGAAGGCGGAATAGAGCGATGAGCCATGAGCCAGTAGACCTGCCTGGAGTTTCTACAAGATGCGCCTCCCATCCAGAGGACCGTGTTTATTATTGATTAGATATTACACGATCCCGGTCTCAGAGGCCGGGATTTCTTGTTTAGCGCCTCAGAAGGCATACATGATAAGCGCTCTCCTTTCTTGAATACGCCTAGCTTAGATTGACGCTAGGCTAGGCGTACATTTTTAAATAGCTCCTCCTCTTTGTTTTTCCCTCTTTCCTCCTGGCATGGAGGCATGAAGCCTACATGTTAGGTAGCCTCTTTTATGGAGGAGTTGAGCTTGCGGCATGACGATACGAGATCGCCTAAAGGGAGCCAGGGATTTATATGAAAGTGCATCTGCTAGCCTGCAGCATTTTTCAGCCGGAACTGGAACAGGTCCTGAAGCAGGTCGAAAACGAAGGGCTGTTTGAATGCGAGATCTCCCTAACCTATCTTGATGCCAGACTGCACGTCAATTTTGACCGTTTGATGGAAGCCATCCTCAACACCCTGGATGTCATAGCATCGGACAGGGTCGTCCTGCTATATGGCGCACACTGCCACCCCCAATTTGATGAGTTGCTAAAGGGATATTCCCTGGTCAGGTTTCCGCAGGCCAACTGTATCGAACTGATCATGGGCGAGAGCATGAAGAAGATCGACCGGGGCTCCCGGACCTTCTTTCTCACTACAGGATGGTTGTTGAGGTGGCGGGATCTGTTAGATCCCGGCTGGCGAACGAAGAAATCGTTGATCAGAAGGGGTTTCGGCCATTACATCGAGAAGACGCTATACGTCGACACTGGAATCTGCCCGATCGATAACGAGCTGCTACTCGATTTTTTTGATCACACTCAGGTCCCGGTCACGATTGAAAGGATCGGCCTGTCAACATTTAAAGACAACATTGTGGCGGCTATCAAACAGGCCGTGGAAAATCAGACTTGAAAGGCATGATTGAAACCTGATTGGACTGTATGAGCATTGTCGGAGGTCCAGGTGAGACCCTGGTCGGTGGCGTTATCCGGGACACTATTTTTTTAAGCTTTGCATACGTGGACGTAAGTCCCCAAAACCACCAGGTCTTGTCGGGCTTCGCCTTGATGTAAATCCTCTCCTGCAGGTCATGCAGGCCGAAGGACGTTGTTGAAAAATAGATTCTATTTCAATGTGACCTGCACCTCTTTCCCCAGAGATCGGGCAACCTTGGCCAGAAAGTCGAGCGATGGATTATACGTTCCGCTTTCCAGACGGCTGATATTGGATTTCTTAGTCCCGACCCGAAGCGCCAGTTCTTCCTGCGTCATGTTCTGGCCTGTTCGTGCTTCGATAATTTGAGAAATCACATCATAGCGTGGTTTCAGCTTTTCGTACTCCGCTTTGAATTCTACGTCTTTCATCATAAGTTCTTTCATTTCAGAAAACTTTGCTCCCGCTTTACTCATCATCGCGCCTTCTTTCATAATCTTCTTTAAAACGAAGCGCCCGTTCAAGCTCCCTTTGTGGTGTTTTTTCAGTTTTCTTTGTAAAACCATGAAGCAGTACAAAGATTTTTTTATGATATGTGAAATAGAATATTCTGCTGATACCCGACGCGAATTTAACTCTTAGTTCAAAAATATCCTTGTATTTCGCGCCCTTTATCGGCTTGACATATGGTTCTCTTAATCGGGAGCCATGCTTTTCGAGCAGTTCAATCTCGCTGAAGGCCTTCGCCCGTATTTTTGCATCCAACGAAAGCAAATAATCAAGGACGGGAATATCTCCATTTTCCTTTTTATAGTATTCCACTTGCCATTTCATGATACGCCTCCGAAATCTTAGCAGATTCCTCCACCTCGTCATATATGTTATCTTATATGATAACATATGTCAAGGAGCTTGAATCATATTCTCAGCTGTTATGGGGCAACTGAACTGTCATGGAGTTGTCACGGGGACGGGGTTACGACGAGCTACCAGATCACGATGACCGGCTTGCTCCAGGAGGCCGTCTGCTCGATCCCGCCGCTGAGATCGCCGAAGGTGAAGTACTTGTCCTTGACGCCGATGTAGCAGAGGGTGGGAATTCTGACCGCCGGCACGGCTATAAAACATCCGTACCTTACCTATCCACCAGTGATCATGCCCCAGATCCAGGCAATGATCGCTTCGGTTTCAGTTCGCAATCGCAGCGTCGGCGACGTTTGACCAAGGCAGAAGAGGCCTGGAAGCTATAATGCCCCAGGCCTCTCCCTCATGTCTCCGCCTGTTTTCTTGGCGAATACAGGCTAGTGAACCTGCGTGAAGCGCTAGCTGGTGAAGTGCTGCCCGACCAGCACCAGGTCCTGGATGTTGATCTTGCCATCCTGGTTGATGTCCTCGTCGATCCATCCGGAGGTTCCGGTCTCGGCAAAACACTGGCCGATCAGGACCATATCCTGGACGTTGACCAGATCGTCACCGTTCAGGTCGTAGCTGTTCTGGACTGGTGGGGCGACGGTAAAGGCGGCCTCGGTCATGGCGCTCCAGATCCCGGTTCCGGAGTCGTACACCGCTGCCCGCACCGTGGTCGTGCCCTGGGGCAGGTAGAGACTGAATGGTCCCGTGTAGTAGACGCTGCCGGCCACGGTGGGATCGGAGCCGTCGGTGGTGTAGTAGACGGCCTGGTCTACCGCCAGGTCGGCGCTGATGCTGACGGTAATGCTCTGCGGGGCGTCATAGCTGCCGCCGCCGGGGGTGATCGCGGGCGCTCCGGCCAGGCTGTTCACGGTCACGGCGCAGTGTTCGGTGTAGCCGCCGTCGTTGGCGGTGACGGTAATGGTGGCCGTGCCGGGGGCGTGCCCGGTGACGGTGCAGCTGACGCCGTTGTAGACCACGGTGGCCACGGTCTGATCGCTGGTGGTCCAGTACACGCTCTGGTCAGTGGCGTCAGGCGGTGTAATCGTGGCGGTCAGGGCGGCGCTGCCTCCGGTGGTCAGGGTGAGGCTGTCCGGCTCCAGGGTAAGGCCGGTGACGGGAACGGCGGGGTATTGGCTGAGATATGTTTCCCGGGCGTTGACGAAGCAGCTCCTGCCCGTATACAATTCCACCAGCGCCCCCAGCGTCTGATAGGTGGCCATATCGTTGCTGGCGCCATTGAAACCGATGGAGCCGTCCGCCTGCTGCAGGCCCAACAGCGCGGTGACCAAAGTGCCCCAGTCTTTCTGCCAGGCATTGTTCTCCAGATCATCGGCCGTGGTGCCGAAGAGGACCAGGGCGTTGAGCATCACCGCCATGCTGTCGGGATTGGACCCATAGCCGTCGGCGGGAATCACGGGGTCATAAGAACCTGCGCTGTTCACGCCGGGCCAGCTCATGTTCAGGCCGCCATTGGCATATAGATGGGCGGATACCACGCCAGCCATTTTTCCGATGGCTTCGGTGATGCGGGCGCCGTACTGATCGTCGTCCTGGAGGAAATAGAGGGGATAGCTCTGCATGGCCAGCCAGTCTGTGGAGGCGATATCCCCGGCGTTCCCGGCGTTGACCGAGGTTTCCACGGTTGGGAGGATCGCCTTGATACCGGCCTTTTTCAGGGCGTCGGTATAGCCTTCCGCCGCGGTAGCGCCGGAGATTTCCGCTCCCAACAGGAGATAGGAGGTCGCCAGGATGTCTGGTTCCACATCCAGGGCGCCGTTTGCATCGAGCCTCAGGGCGCCGTTTGCATTATAGGCCTGGCCGATCAGGTCGGCCACCAGATTTCTGCCGTTGAAATCCCTGGGGTTGGCGCCGAGGGCGCAGAGGGATGCGATGTAACAAAAGTCGTCCTTGGCCGAGTTGTCATCCGCATCCCTGTTGCTCAAGAGCGTTTCCAGGCCGTTCAGATAGGTCTTACCGTCTGCGCCGGCCAGGAGGGGATCGGAGGCGGCATAGCCGCAATCGGCCAAGATCCAGGCCTTCCAGGCTGTGCCGGAATCGTTCCAGACGGAAAGCCCCACATATTTGCCTCCGCTGACCATGCCTTCTGTCTGATACCAGGAGATCATCTTGTCCAGAGCAGCCTTGACGTACTCCCTAACGCCGGGGTAAACGGTGAAGGGTTTATAGCGGTAAAAAGGAGCTGCGCCCGTCCCCACCTGTATGGCCAGCCAATAGCCACCGGCAGGGAGATTATCCGCTAAAAAGCCCATCCCCTTTTCCCCCTGGGAGGCGGTGGCGGGGACAGCGGCGACGGTGGTCTCCAGCAGCGTGCCGGCAACAGCCGTATCCGCCGTGCCGTTTTCCACGGCGGTCAGGTAGAATTTCACCGGCGTATCGGCAGTCACCTGATTGCCGAAGGTGGCCCCCACATTCAGCCACAGGCGCGCCCCGGCATAGCTGCCCCAATTGCTGGCTTCCAGCGATTTCGCCCCGGTGGAGGCCCCTTTGACAATCACCTCGATCTCATTGGAAATTCTATCCCCCGCCTCAGCATAAAAGAACAGATAATAGTTGTCGTAAGCCTCGTCATAATGCCCCAGATTTAAAGACTGCTGGGAGGCCGCAATATTCAGCGTCTCGCCAGTTTCATCTTCCAGTTTTTGATAAACTTTTTCATTATTTTCATAATAGGCATAATGCCATTCCACCGCCTGGGCCGGGCTGCCGGTGCCGGAGACATTCAGAGAAACCGCATCATTTTCCAGCACCGTCACACTAGACATAGTTCCGCTGCTCGATGTCACGAAGGGATTGGGGCCGTTTTCCTCCACGCAGTAAAAGTAAATCGTTGGCGCTGTAGTAGTTCTTGAACCAAGCTTGTATTGATATACGATAGCATAAGGATGCTGCAACGTCGCCGCAGCGGGCACTGTCACCGAATATGCGACGCCTTCATCGGCGGTGAAGGTATTGCCGTCCGCATCGTACAGCACTAATGATGTGATGGTCTTTGCCGGATCCTTTTTGATGGCGATCTGGGCCGTCCCCGCCGGCACGGTGATATAGCAAGGCATGTCACTAGACGTCCCGGTCTGGTTTGGATACAGCTCGAAGGGCAAGACCGTATCGCTCCCGGGCAGGGTGGCGATCACCCGCTGCCCGGTCAGTACGCCTGCTGTGTCCGCATAGACCGGCGTCACGGGTGCAGATGGCAGCAATAGCCCTACGAAGGCTATCAGTAGAACGACGCTCCATACAGTTTTGTTCGGCTTTCTCATTAGAATCATTTTTTCATATTCCTCCCCCTAAATTTCCCCTAAATTTTTTGCCGGGGCAAGTATTTTGACCTGGCGCATTGTACACTGATGCCGTAAAACATTCTCTCAAAAAAAATGGGTTCATCTTTGATATCAATGCAACAAACAGCGGAGCGGTTTTTACAAACCGCTCCGCCCCCTATCCGCGCTTCATCAGGGCGTATATACCACTTCGTCAGTGGTATTTTGAATGAGCCCGTTGGCGAAAGTCGTGCGTTCCACTTCCACAGTATACGTATGGGTTCCAAAACTACCGACAGTGAGGGTGACATTGCCGGAAGAATCAGTAGTACCGCTGGTCACAGCATCTCCATTCTCGTCATAGACATCGACAGTCACACCCTCATAATTGGTAAAATCCGTCAGATGCCATGTATAATCCGGCGCGGAGCCATAATACTGGCAGGAAGCCTTCACATTGACCGTGAGAGTATTCCTGCCGTTATCGGTGACGCTGGTGATCTTGGCAAAATCGGCGCAGGCCGAGGAACTGCTGACGTCGTCATGGTAAATATTAATTGTATCCCCATCTGCAACATAGGCGGTGGCGATGGAAGCCCCCACACTGGCGCTTTCCAGCGGGAACCGGCCGTTGATCCGGAACACCCAGCCGTCCCAGGCGCTGGGGCTGGTGGGAGCGTAGGTAACGTCAGGATTGGGCGATGTGTCGACGACGGAATAGAAATAACTGTCGCTGGAAGTAAGGGTATTGCCGGAGCTATCCTTGAAGGCCAAATTATTACTCGCATTGTTTTGAACCGCCAGAAGGACATCCCTTGCATAGAAAGACTGGGTGCCGCTGGGCGTCAACGCAACGTTACTAATGGTTTTATAAATGTAATCATTGTTGATAGTCCTGCTTTCCACAACCAAATTAACGTGAATCGTGGAAGAATACGTGGGCGCCGTCCCCTGGATGTAAGAACCGGTTGTCGTGGTGAAATAATCCTGGGCCAAGGCGGGGCTGGACATGGCGAAGACAAGCATGACGGTCAAGGCCAACATCAATACCTTGCTCATGGTTTTTCTTGTTCTCATTTTTCTTGCCTCCTTGTAAATTGCTTTTTAAAATTAAACTCTGAAAATGTTCATTTTCATTCTTTGATGGCGTCGCCGGTAGCGCGGATGTCTAAGATCTCTTTCCATAAAACCCGCGCCAGCATTTATCCCGTCCAGGAAATCGCCGCATCAGATCATAGGCATCACCCCTCCCGACAATGTCTGCCATTTGCATGGGGCGAAAGTTTCGTCCCTTTTTCCCGGCACTCTGTTTCGAAGTATCGGGCCCGTTCATAGGAACCACTGCCATAAGCTGCCGCCTTATTCAATGAAGCAGTTTTTAAAGGGTCTCAGTATTACTCGAAGACGCCATATTCAAAAAGCCCCGGCTCTCCCTAGAAGATAGCCGGGGCTTTCATTGAGTGCCGGTGGCGTAATTTGCCGTGGTTGATCCTCGGCATTGCGACGCCGTCACTAAAGCCTCTCGCCTCTTCCTGGAAGGTTTAAGCATGCAGCAGGGGCAGGTCTCCTGGCTACGGATCATTGCTTCCTTCCACCTTCCCGTCCGGCTGTCACCGTGAGGCGTTGCGACGCTCTTGCGGCTCAGTCAGACAGTGGCCTGTTTCGAAGGCTGCTCCCCGTTTACAGTGGCCGGACCACCCGGGATTCGCACCCGGTTCCCTCTTCATCCGCAGTGAGCGGAAACCCCTGCAGTCGTCAGGCGGCTGTCCGAGCCTGAGAGACAAAAGAGGCATTATCCCTCTGATGGGATAATGCCTCCGGTGCTCGGTAGGCGCCGCATGACTCATTTGAATGTCATATTTAAACTCTAGCACTTTTTATTACATATTACAACTGGTGATCGCCATTTTTG
>JAHFCR010000149.1 GCA_023249405.1 Peptococcaceae bacterium
TCGTGGTGCACCACCAGCCGCAGTTCAGCGTAGTCCCGGGCGCTGAAGGTGCTGATCAGAAACTGCCAGTCCGAAGACTCCAGCAGGAACAGCGAGCGGCCGCACTGTTTCAGCAGGTCTTGCAGGCGCGGGTCGGGATCCTCGGCATAAAGCTGGGCCAACTCTTCCATCTCCTTTTCGGCGGGATAGATATGGCGCCAGGTCCAGTCGTTCATCTCGTTGAGCCAGATCCAGTGGTAGCCCCCCTCCCCCCAGGAGCCCTCCGGCAGTTGAATGACGTGCCGGGGCGCCGCCTCTTTCATGAGCTGACTGCCGGGGCTCAGGCCCACCTGGGTGTGAGCCTGAATGCGGCTCAGCACCTGGTAGACCCACTCCGGCCCCTCGAACCACCAGTGGCCTAAGAGTTCGGTATCATACGGGGCCACCACCATGCCGGGCCGGCCGTGCTGCTCCCGGAACTCCGTCAGGATGCCGACTATCATAGTGACAAAGTGGTCCGCCTGCTCGTGAATCCGGGGCATGATCCATTCCGGGTGATACGGCGATTTGTCCGCCAGGTCCGCCTTGGCGCTGGTCACCTGCCAGTAGCGCAGGCCGCCGGGATAACGTTTCTTATGAAAATCCAGATAGTTGCCGTCGCCGGGGTAGCCCCATTCGCCGCTCCAGACCTGGAGGCCGGTCTTGGGGTCCCGGGTGAAGGCCGCCACCGGCCGCTTGCTCTCCGGCGCGGAACTCACCAGATAGACCTGATAGGGCGACTTGTCCTGTTCCTCCGGCCGTTCCTGGAACTGGGAGGCGAAGCGTTCCCAGAGGCGCTCCAGGGCCTCGAAGCGGTCTTTATAGACCCCGATGGCCCGGCCCCCCTTGAGGAGGTGCGAATCAATGAAAAAGTAGTCCAGGCCGTTCTCCGATAAAAACTCCTCCACCCCCTTGCGCAGCACCGGCTCCGTGGCCAGGTCGGCCAGGGGCGGCACCCACTTATAGCGGGGCCGGTAAGCGCACTCCGGCAGCCAAAAGCCCTTGGGGTCCCGGCCGAAATGGCGCTTATAAGCCGCCACGCCCTGCTTCACCTGGGCCTGCACCGCGGTGTCCCGGCCCAACAGGGGCAGGTAGCCGTGGGTGGCAGCGGAGGTGATAATCTCCAGGATGCCCTGGTCCATCAAGCGCCTGAAGCCCCCTAAGAGGTCTTCGCCGAAATCCTCCCGGTAGACCCGCTGCAATTCCCGGTGGTGCTCTTCCCACATCCGGGCCACGGAGGTGAAGTGCTGATCGCCCAACTTCTCGAAGGTGACGACATCTTCTTGGGCCGCCTTAATCTTGGTTTCCAGGTAGTCGTTGAACTCCCGCTTGAAAACGTCGGCCGCCAGCATCTCCGCCAGGATGGGGGTGATCCCCAGGGTCACCCCGGAAGTCAGGCCCTCGGCGGCCAGCCGGTTGAAGACCCTGAGCAGGGGGATGTAGGACTCCGCTGCGGCTTCGTTGAGCCAATCCATGCCGTGGGGCCAGCGGCCGTGGCCGATGACGTACGGGAGGTGGGAGTGCAACACAAAAGTGAAGTATCCTAGCGGTTCGGGCATGGGTTCCTCCTGTCACTATCCGGGCCACCCCGTAAACCGGGGCCGGGCGGCTAATACCGTGTTCTCATTAGACCACGACAAACTCTGTAGGGGTGGACCTGTGTGCCCGCCCTATCTCATCCATCTTTATGTAAGAATCTAATTATCAGAGGTCAATCTGCAGAATCAACATTCTTTCCCAAAATTTCAAAAACTGCCCCAGGCGCTAGACGCCTCAGGGAAATATAGGCCAGATGGACCCCTTATGCCAGAAAAAAAAACGGGGCCGGCTCGGGGAGAAACGCATAGAGGGCTGCGGGAATTCTTGGCAAAAATCGCTTTCAGGAGGGGCCGCTGGCTTTCTAAAGATTACGCCATAAATAATTGCAACTAATTAAACATATGAAAATTCTTTATCGGCTCATATGCTTGCTGATACATAGCGAGGCCGTCGAAAAAACCACTTTAAGCTTGTCGTGATCTCCTCCCAGGCATTTTAGGGCCAGGATCTTGACGATCTTTCTATTCCTGGCGTTACCACTATTGGGTAGCTATTCCTGGACCTCCCCTCCTTCTCAGTATTACGCTGGGGCCAACCCATAGTTCAGGATCTTTTCTATATTATGAACCAGGCAGTACAGCAGCCATTGGATATTCACCTTGATCTTGCCTCTTAACGTGAACCGGTCCAAGCGCTTGTTACTCCGGATATTGGCAAATACCGGCTCCACTATGGCCAATCGTTGCGGGTAGATTCGGCGTCCTTCTGCGGTTTCGATTTTCTCCACCATCTGTTTGGAGAGACTCTCGCCAATGGGAACGAACAATTGTTTGCGTTTGGCACCAGCAGCATATATGCACCGCAGTCTTAATGGGCAAGCCTGGCAATCTTTTTCCGCGGCAAGATATTTGCGGTAAAGATGCCCACGGTTGAGAACTCGTCTGACCCCCCGTTTCAGGATCTTCCCGCCAGGACAGATATATTGGTCCAAGGCCTCATCATGATGAAAGTCTGCTAAAGTGAATCTTCTCACCTGGCGGCGTTTTTGGGTGTCGAACCTCGGGTCCCGGTTGCGGAATTTTCTATCCGGGATATAGGCATCCACCCCTAACTCCTGGCACTCCTTTAAATTGACCTGGGTATGATAATTGCTGTCGGCGGTGAGGATTTTTTCCTTAAAGTAGTCCGGCCCATGCCCAAGGCTTTGTAAGTTCGCCAGGGCCCCGGTCAGCATGGGCGGGACATGGATATGGTCTTGCCCGTTGCCGAAGGCCTCACCATGTACAATCACCTGGTGTTTTCCATCAATAAGGGCCTGGCTGTTATACCCCTGGACGACACCGTGGGAAGTCATCATGGTGGCCGAGTCATTGTCCGTAATATTACTCTGTTTTTCTCTACCTGCCGCACCCTGCTTGGGCTGGTTCTCGGCCAGCCATGCCTCAATCAGCTCGGCTTTCTTTTGCAACTCTTCCACCTGCTGCTGCCGGCTGCCACCCGAAGCCCCGGGCCCGGGTGAATCATCCTGCTTTCGGTCAGTTTGCATCTGCTCTGCCAGCAACTGCGCCACCTTGGTCTCGATCTTCTCTTTCTTCTTCCGGAGTTCGGTTATGGTGCCGCTTAATTCTTTGGAGGCATTAGAAGGCAGTTTGCAGCCAT
>JAHFCR010000084.1:0-8448 GCA_023249405.1 Peptococcaceae bacterium
TGGCCTTGTAGCGCACCAGGATCAGGAAGTCTCCCGGCCTGGGCTGTCCGGTCAGTCCGGCCCGGCGCTCATCCTCCGTCCTGGACAGTTGCAGGCCACCCGAGAGCGCCCGGGCGATCCAGCCGGCGATCCGGCCGGCATCGGCGCCGGCGATCTCCCCGGCCCTGTGGTATTTCATGGCCGGGATGGAGATCTTCCGCAGCCCGCAGTGGCAGTTCTCATCCGCGCCCCGCACCGGGTCCAGCCCCTCGAAGGCGGCCTGGAACCTGGTCTCGCCGCCGGCCAGCAGGGCGTCAAAGACCGGGTTCGCCCACTCCCCCAGCAGGCTGACGGAGCGGAAGTTGGCTGTCAGGCGCAGCACGGCGCCGCCGCCGGCCGCGATCAGCCGCCTGACCTCGTTGTAGGTGTCGATGTCTGCCCGCCGGAAGCGGTAGATCGACTGCTTGGGATCCCCCACCACGAACAGGGCGCCCGGCCGCGGCCGCAGCTGACGCCAGTCCTGCTCATGATGATCCTGTCCGGTGAGATAGAACATGATCTCCGCCTGGATCGGGTCGGTGTCCTGGAACTCGTCCACCAGCAGGTGGGTGTAGCGGTCCTGGAAGTAGGCGCGCGCTTCGGGGTTTTGCTTCAGTAAAGTGGCGGTGTTCCTCAGTAGGTCCTGGTAGTTGAGCCGGGACTGCTCCCGCTTCAATTCCTCATAATGGGCGATGGCCGGCGTCACAAAATCGATCAGGAAGTCATGCCGGTGCTCGTTCCATTGCCTGAGGGCCGGCCGGAGGCGGCTGCTCCGGAAGGTTTCAAACCGCTCCTTGGCCTGCCTGGCATCGTCAGGGCTGTTCCAGCGGTTCAGCGTGATGCCCCCCGCCCTGTCGAGGTCCGCCAGGAGCCTCAGCAAGATGATGTCGTCGTCCAGGTCGAAAACCATCCGCCGCCGGAGGGCGGTCTTGAACAGCTCCTGCAGGCCGTCCCAGCCCCGCCGGGGCGCCTCTTCCGGTATCACGCCCCCGGCCCAGTCCAGCAGGCGGTACAGTTCCTGCCGCACCGCTGCCAGGTCCGGCCGGGGCACGGGGGCGCTCACCACCTCCACGTCGGGATAGGTCGAGAGCGCCCGGTAGCAATCCTGCATGTCCCGCGCCTCCACGTCCAGCGACTGCAGCGTCTCCAGGAGTTCCGGCCGGTCATCCTGAACCCCGGCCAGGTACTGATCCCAGGCCCGCTCCAGCAGCAGGGCATCCTCCAGGTCGTCAAGCTCCTCAAAATCGGGCTCCAGGCCGGCCTCTATGGGGCGCTCCCTGAGGATGGCGGCGCAGAAGGCATGGACGGTGCCCAGGAAGCAGCGGTCCAGCTCCTCGAGGCCGCGGCCGAGCCTCTCCCGCCTGACGGCATCAGCCTCGCCGGCCAGGGCCTGTTCCAGGGCCACCTGAAACCGGCCCCTCAGTTCCTGGGCGGCCTTCCTGGTGAAGGTGATCGCCGCCAGGTTCTCCGCCCGGCACCGGTCCTCGCCGATCAGGGCGACCATGCGGGCCACCAGGCTGCTGGTCTTGCCGGAACCGGCGCCGGCCTCGACCAGCAGGCACCTGTCCAGTTCCTGCACGATCAGCTGGCGGTCCGGTTCATCCCTCAGGTGAACGCTACTCAAAATCCTTCAGCCTCCTCCAGGGTTCCAGGCAGGAGAGCGTATCGTTCGAGACCAGCGCCTTCGCCCGGGATACCGCTCTTTGCTGATCGCAGACCTCGCCATAATCGCAGTAGGCGCAGGCCTCGCCGTCGTCCGTCGCCAGGAAGGCTCCGCCCGCCAGGAGGTCGAAGAGGCGGCCCATCAGGCCGGCGACCGGGCTGCGGTCGGATTGCGGCCGGGCAAGGCGGCGGCCCTCTCCCCTCCTGGTGGGAAAGTAGTACCCCGATAATTCCACCCTGGGCCTGCCGCCCAACCGGTCACGGAGAATGCTCTCGGCCGCTATGGCATACAGGGCGTGCTGGATCTGCCTGCCCCGGCAGAGGTACCGGTGTTCCCCGTAGCCCCTGGCGCTGCCTGTCTTATAGTCCCAGATGCAGTAGACGTCCTCGCCCACTCTGTCGATGCGGTCGATCTGGCCCCTCAGCGAGAAGACGACCCCCTGGCCGAGATCGATCCTGACCGGATCGACGGTGCCCGGGCCTGAGCCCGGCACCTCTTGCGGGAGCCCGAACGGCACCTCGAAGAAGGCCGGCGTGGAAGCGATCTCTTTTTCCTCGGTGGCCAGAAAGAGATCGCAGCTTTCGTATATATCCCTGGCCTCGCGCCTGAAGACCACCTCGCTGGGCGGGGGCGCGGCGATCCTGTAGCGCTCGATCAGCCCGGCGGCCATCTCGTGGATCATCTTTCTGTGAGCCGCTGCGGAGACCCGCTCCCCTCTCCGCACGATCTCTTTCAGGAAAGCACGGTAGAGTTCGTGCAGCAACAGGCCCCGTTCCATCGGATCCAGCCACCGGCCCGGGTCGTAGTCCACCTCCTCGGGCGGATCCAGGTGCAGGACGTATCTCAGGAAGTAGGCGAAGGGGCAACCCGCCAGGTACTCGATCCTGCTGCAGGACAGGGTGGCCGGATGACGGCGCGGGTCGATGCCGCCCCCGGCTGCCGCCACCATCCCGTCATACTCCGTCGGAGAGCCGGACTGCCTGGCCCGGAGCGCTGCCTGACCGCGGTCGACGTTCCGGTAGCACTGGCGGACCAGGGCCGGGCCGTTCGCCAGGTGGCCGGCGGACACCCGCAGCCACCACTCGGTCTCGTCCAGGGCCGGCCCGGAATTGAGCGGGCAGTACCCGGCCGGGCTGCCCAGGAAGCACATTAAATTGCTGTAGTCCAGGGAGGAATCCCCTTGCAAGCTGCGGAAGGTCTGCAGCAGCAGCGATGAGGGCAGATTCTCCCTGTTCTCCACCACATCGAAGGATGGGTAGCTCAGGATGAGCCGGCTGTTTTTCAAGGCGGCCCGGGAGCAGAGGGCGGTGAGCAGCTCATGCCGGCTCACCCCGGGCCGGTCGCGGCCGAGGGGGAGCGCCGGATGCAGGAGTTGGCGCTCGCTGTCGAGCAGCACCGGATCCTGGGCCACCCCGCCCGGAAAGGCATTCGCATCCAGGCCAACTATGAACGTGTGGGGGCGTGTGCTCCAGTTGAGGCTGCGATAGCCCGTCAGGTGCAGGGCGCCCGGGCGGGGCGGGGAGGCGCCGGCCTGGAGTTTATCAACGATGCCTGCCAGCCTGTCGAGGGCCTCCTCGAACCCCAGGCTGAAAGAGGCCATCCGGCCGATCTCGCCGAGATGCAAGAGCAGGGCGTCGAGCGCCAGGGCATCCATCTCATCCCCTGCCCGGGCCAGCCTGACCAGGACAGCCGTTATGGCCGATGAGAACTCCTCGAAGTCGACACTGCCCGATGCATCCGGCCCCGGAACCAGTGCCAGGATGTCGTCCATGACCTCGTACAACTGCTTGACGAGCTGGATTTTATTCAGGAGATGGGCGCGCCTCTGGTCGCTCCCGTCGCGCCCATCCTTCGGGCCGGCGCCCGCGGCGAGTTCGGCGCTCATTTTCTGCACCAATGCCCCGAGCAGCCGGTAGCGCTCCCTCCCCCACCCGATACCGGCATCGCGCAGGAGTTCTGCCGCTGCCAATGGTGGCAGATCACGGTCTCCCTTTTCAGGCCGTAGACTGATGCTCCCCTCGATCAGCAGCTGCCTGATCACGCCGGCGGCAAAATCGCTCCGGATCCACTCGATGATCCCCTTCAGGGCCTTGCCCGGCCGGGTCAGGGCGGCAGGCACGCCCTCCCCGCAGCTAACCTCAAAACCGTTCTTTTTGGCAAGGGTATAAAACACCTTGATATATTCCGGACTGGTATAGGCCACGGTCACGGTGTCCATCGGAACCTGCATGGCGATCACCCGGCGCAGCACCTCCCGGGCCTCATTGGTCACACCGTAGGCGTGGAAAAGGGTCAGCGTGCCGTCATTCTTCGATGGCGGGGCTTTCTCCGGCTGGAGGAGCCAGGCAAGCCCCTCCGCATCAGTTGGCTCATCCGTACTCTCATCTTCCGTGGTTTCGATCAGCCTGGCCGGAAAAAGTTCGACTGGGGTTCTATACGGCGATGACATTCCCTGGATCGGTTCGGCTTGCAGAATATAAAGCCGTTCCGCGGGTATCCTTCTTTTTATAAATTCCACCTCGAGGGGATTCAGACAGAGAAACGGTGTCATGAGGTAAAACGCTTCCTCGGGATCGGCGGGCTGTGACATGGCTATCGCCAGCAAACCCGGAGGGTCGATGTAGTTTCTCTCCAGCAGATAGCATTCATAGGCGCAGAGCAGTTCCTTGATATCCCGTCCCTTCTCCGGGCTCACAAAACTCCCGGAGTCGATGACTGCCCCTGTTATGCCATCTGATCTCAGCTCCAAAATGGCGGCGGCTATGGTGCTGATGAGACCCACGGAAGTGCCCTTTCTCGAGAAGTAGGCCAGGGCGCCTGACTCATCGAGTTGCCTGTAGACGTTCTCGAAGACTGTGGCGGCCTGGCAGGATGAGAGAGGCACGAGGCCGTCCCGGGCAATGACCTGATCCGCGGCCCTGCTCGCCAGAGTCGTCACGGTCTCGGCGCTCAGGTTCACAAAACCGCCCGCATACCTCGCAAGCCCCTCGCGCAGTTCATTGCCCGCCCGATGGCTGGGAACGATCAGGATCTTCCGCTGGTACGGGTATCTTCTGCAAACGCTTTCCAGTGATATGATCAGACGGTTCAGACCACCACGCCCTTCTCAAATGACGCAACTTCTTTAAAGAGGATCCTCGGATTCTCTGTTAGCCCTAATACAACGACAGTGCTTCTTTGAGCCCCTCGATCACACTGAGCCGCAGCCAGTCCGGTTCGAGAACCGCCACCGTCTGGCCCCAGGACATCAGCCAGGGGACCATCTCCCGGATTCCCGTGGCCTCGAAGTACACCTCTACTGTGCCGTCTGTCAGATCTGTGACCTGCTGGCTTTCGTGATAGCGCGTGGTCCTGAACTTGTTCGCCACGCCAGGAACAACTCGCAGGCGTATCTTCTCAAGCGGCCCGGGATCCGGCTCCGTCCACACTCCCCAGGCACTGCTGTAGGCATCTTTCAGGGAGAAGTCCTTGGGGATGGCGTAGATGCTGTTCTCCACTATGTTCAGTCTCTCGATGTGATCGAGACGGTAGAGATGCTGTTCTCCTACCTCGCAGTTACGCCCCACCATGTACCAGGCGTTGTGGCGGCATAGGATCCCGTAGGGCTCGACCATATGGCTGACGGTCCTGCCATCGTAGGCGCGGTAATAGACGAGGCCGACTCTTTTCTTGTTCCTCAGCGCCGTGAGCAGGTTTTCGATCAGGTTCATGTTCTTGTGAGGCCGGGTGGGGCTGTAATCCGAGACATAGACATAGCGCTCGATCTCCTGCCGCAGGCGCGACCACTCCGATACCCTATGAAGGATTCCCTCGAAGACCATCTTCATCATGACCTCGAACTCGTCCGGCAGAAGAGTTCGCTGCTGCGGGTACAGGCTCATCGCCATCATCAATGCCATCCCCGGGTCTAGGCGCGGCCCGGCTGCCAGGTTTCTGGTGAAAACGTAATACCGAACGCCGTTCCTGCGCTCGATCTTGACTGCTGGAGTCTCGTTGGTGAGTAGATCATCGTCATCGTCCGTATCTCCATTCCGATCCTCGTCGAAGCCGTAGGCGAGGGGATCGAACAGAAGGTTGATGCGCTTGACGATGCGGGAGATCGTCTTGTCGCAAGGCTGCTGGTCTTTGACATCCTTATATGCCTTCTTTAAATCATCCAGCGTGGCACCCCCAGCCGGCGTCTTTTCGATGATAGCGACGAGGATATTCACCATGGCCTCCGGGTGGTCACCTGTTCTTGGATATGGCATTTGAACCTCCCAATAGAGGAATTTCATCACATTTTCTATAAGTAATTCCAGGTTGATCCGATTAATCCTCTGGAAAATGCAGCACCTAATATGTGGCACCATGAACACCTGCTCAGGGCTCCTCCGGCATGACCCCCGGCAAGTTAACAACCCTTGACCAGACCATCCCATGTACCCGGTATCAGTTGCATTATAACGAAAATAATGGACACATAAGTGTCTATATGGATCATTCTCTTGTTTCAATTTAAATGCCGCGGCACAGCCCGGCTGCTAAGCAATCGGGCAACCTGGAGCGAAGGACAAAACATGCGAGCAAAACTATTACGGCCTGGTGTCAAGTGATCATCCATGCGCACATAAAGAAAAGAGCGTGCCTACAAATTACTGGGCACGCTCTTTTTGAACTGTGCTTACTTGCCTAGGATGGTGAGCATCTTGTAAATCATCACCGCTGCCTGGGCCCTGGTAGCGTTAGCCGTGGGGGCAAGCGTGCCAGCGGTCATCCCGCTGATGATACCCGCCTTGACGGCTTCGGTCATTCCAGAGGCTGCCCAACTGCTGACAGATGATCTGTCGCTGAAAGCGTTCAGCTCGGTTCCGTCAGTGGTAGGGGCTTTGTTCCCCAGAGCCTTGGTCACCATCACGGCCATCTGCTCTCTGGTAATCAGAGCGTTTGGCGCAAACAGGTGATCGCCCGTGCCGGACACCAGATCTGCCGTAACAGCGGAGTTAACGGAGCCGTAGTACCAGGAACCTGCGGTAACGTCCGTAAACTTGCCGGTTGTTCCGCTAGTGTCCAGCCCGAGGGCTTTCACCAGCATGGTGGCAAATTCGGCTCTGGTGATCGAGGCGTCTGGTTTGAACGTCCCGTTCGGATAACCGGAGATAATGCCCTTACCGCTCAGGCTGCTGATAGCATCGTAGCCCCAGTAAGTGGCGGGGATATCGGAGAATACGAGTGTTTTAGGCGTAGTCGGCGTAGTTGTCTGTGAGCTTCCCGTAGTGGTGAAGCTCATCACGGCTCCATTTGCCGTGCCGTACGAGTTCGTGGCATAGACCCTGAAGTAGTACGTCGTGCCTGCAGTCAAGCTGCCCAGGGTAGTCGTGAAGGCACCGGAATGGTTGTCCGTGCCCACTTTCAGCTTGTTGGTGAGGCTGCTGGAACTGGTACCCCAGAGGAAGCCGT
Organism: Peptococcaceae bacterium; assembly: GCA_023249405.1. Classification (GTDB taxonomy): domain Bacteria; phylum Bacillota; class DSM-12270; order Thermacetogeniales; family Thermacetogeniaceae; genus Palsa-1188. The sequence continues at coordinate 7,121 of JAHFCR010000084.1, forward strand.
ACTCGGTGATATCATGCCCGTTGTCTGAGGTGATGTCGCCGTTCAAGACGGCGGAGGTGGCTGTGACTGTCGTGGCAGCCTTTGTCTGCGCGGTCGGGGTGTACGAACTTGAACCACCACCGCCGCCGCCAGAATGGATAGCGGTTTCGGTATAGGCCACGAAGGTGGTGAAGTGTTTCGTCCAGATCACCAGGTCATTGCCGACGCTGAGATAGCCGTCAGCATTAGCGCCGAGGGCCGCGGCAGAGTCCGAGCTCATCAGGGTAGTGATCTTGGTGAAGACACCGTTCCGGACCCAGCCGGCATACTTGCCACTCTGACCGGGGATAAGTATCCGCACCGGTTGGCTGAATGTCAGAGCAGTGTTGCTGAGGCCGATCTCGATTGCCGCGCTGACACTGGCGGTGTAGCCACTATCAGGCGTGACCGTGACGCTATTATTGGCCACGACCTGCGGAAGGTTGATCGTGCCATCCCAGTTTGAAGGACCCGTTACCTGAGTTCCGTTTGGTATGCTAACATCAACGGTACCAAGCGAAGTGCTCGACTGCACACTGACCTGCGGCATAGTTACCGTTCCGTTTACCGGACTCGTCTTCAGAGCAGCATTGGTTACGTCTGAAGGAACGGTGACCTGCAACGGGTGGCCTGTTGTCACAGTAACAGTAGGATTGGCTTTAGTTACGGCAACAAGCAGCGCCACCGTGAAGTTGATCGTGTAGGTCTGGGTGGTAGCGTTGTCCTGGGCGGTGACCTTTACTGTTGTTGAACCGGGCAGGCTTGCCGCTGACGTTACCACATAAGTTGCCTTGCCGGTATCATAGACAGTAGCTGTTACGGTCGGAACGGTGGTCGTGCCTGCCGGCAGCACTACGTTGTAGGTAGTGGTACCTGGCGCAAAGCCGGTTACCGTTGTCCCGCCTACCTGCAGATCACTCAGGGTGGCATCCGTGTCCGGGGCCGGCGCGGTCACCGTGAAGGTGGCTGAGGCTATACTGCTCCACAGACCCGTGCTGCTGTCATACACCGCTGCCTTCACCGTGATGTTACCTGCTGGCAGAGTGAACGGCTGCGAATAGACGGAACTGCCAACCGTCGGGGCATTGCCGTCAGTGGTGTAGTAGACGGCCTGGCCGACCGACAGGGTGGCGTCGATGCCTACGGGGTCCGATGTGGTGATGGCGCCGCTGCTCGGGCTGATCGTCGGAGTGTAAACAACTGCTGGCGTCGTGTCTTCCACCGTCACCGCCAGGGTTGCCGAAGCGCCTGCGCTGAAGTCGAACGTCAGTGTAGTTGTGCCCACGCTCTGGTTTGCCAGGTAGCTCTTC
>JAHFCR010000084.1:8548-11726 GCA_023249405.1 Peptococcaceae bacterium
CTGCCGTTCTTGACATCCACGAAGGTGTTGCCGTTCAGAACCAGGGTCACCGTCACGTCAGCATAGTCCGTACCGCTGGTGTTCTTGTCGAACGTGGCTGTGTTCGGGCTGATGGTAGAGTTCTGCGTTGGGGCAGATGTACTTACCGTAAACGTGGCTGAAGCCGGACTGCTCCACAGACCCGTGCTGCTGTCATACACCGCTGCCTTCACCGTGATGTTACCTGCTGGCAGAGTGAACGGCTGCGAATAGACGGAACTGCCAACCGTCGGGTCATTGCCGTCAGTGGTGTAGTAGACGGCCTCGCTCGTAGACAGGGCAGGATCAACGCCTATGGAGATGGGCGTCGTTGGGGTAATACTGCCTCCATTCGGGGTGAACGTCAGAGTGTTCGCCGGGGCCGCCGCTATCGTAAACGTGGCTGAGTCCGTATCCGTACTAATCATAATCAACCCACTCGTGTCATCATACACCGCTGCCTCTACCGTAAATGTGCCGGGTGTTGTTGACACGATGAACGGTTTCGAGTAGACGGAATCGCTGACCGTCGGTGGTCTGCCGGAGCTGCCGGGGGTGATGGTGTAGTAGACAGCCTGGCCGACCGCATCGATGCCCACGGGGGTCGATGTGGTGATGGTGCCTCCATGCGGGGTGATCGTCGGAGCAGGTCCACCGAATGCTATGCCCGCCGGCATGCAAGACACAATGAGCATAACAGCCAGCAGTACTGCAAGGATCTTTCCTTTACCTTTCCTTCTCAAGTTTTTCATCACCATTCCTTTCAAGCATACCTAAAATAAAGCAGTTGACCTCTTTTTTTCTCCTCGTCGCCACGCCTCCTTGTCTATCCATTACGTCTTTATTACCCCCTTTGATGATTTCATGACCTTAAACCGTTGGTTTACTCAATCACCCCCCACAAATTAAGCAGAGCCTGTTCGCCTCCCCAAGAAAAACAATCGGTTAATCATGATACTTTTTTAAAATCTTGAACGGCCATTTCATCATAACGATAAGAATGGACACATAAGCGTTCAGCGGAAAGCATTATAAAAAATTTTGTCTTATCTATTAAGCCAACTTCCGTACTAAACAATTTTCAATCTGCCGCCAAAAACAATTTCAAATATTTTTCTGAGCAAGGAGGAATTTTGTAACAAGGCGCGAATCCCTATTGAACTAATATTATTAAGGATGGTGCGCCTGGTGACCTACAAGAGAAGAACCTACTCCGGTCCAGGACAAAAAGCAGGCGGTGGTAGAGCTTAATGTGAAGGCTAGGGATGGGATCCCTGGCCTGCCTCCTCCCGGGCACGCCTCTGACCACAAAGAGGCTCTCAAGAACCTGGAGCGGCTGAAGAGACTGCTCAAAAAGAAAGACTTCCTGATCATCGGGGACCGGGCGATGATCACCAGAAATCGAGTGGGCCTGCCAGCAAGAAAGGCTTGCCAGTTCGGCCAGGCAGGCACTCTTTATGTTCCGCATGCCGGCCATTGTCACATTGACGGTCAACGGTCAGTTATTCAGCAGATTGGCAACATCCAGCCCTTCATGCATGAGATTCTTGGTGCTTTGAATGTCAGACCGCTGGATTTTGATGACGCGAATACCGGGTAAGGCGACGCGCCTCAGCGCCCGGGTGCCCACGGCTATCTTATAGAACCGCCACCGCATGTGGGCCTTGACACTTGCGAACGAGTGATACCCCTTCATATGGATTCATTTCATGATCAACATCCTTTTAACCAGCGGCCGGGCATTGCCACGTCCCAGCCAATAATCACCAAGTTAATAGCCATTGCCCCCCTCTCCAATTCTTGGTATACTCGTCTAAGCTAAGGCAGAAAAAGATAGCGCTAGGCAACTGCATCCGACCAGATCTCATTGACCTTCTTGTCCAAGGCCCGTGCGATCAGCGGCCTGATGCGATGTCCTCCGTAGCGGTTGCAGTTGTATCGGCGGATCGTCTGGCTGACGGCCGATAATGTTACACCCGCTACCCTTGCTATCTCTCCTATGGTCACGCCCTGGAGATCCAGTTCAAACTTGATCTCCTCGGGCGTTATACCCTTTTGTTGTTTTGAACACAGGTGGTTGGAGTCCAAGACTTTACCTCCTGTCCATTTTGTTGCCCTGGTAGCGTTGCCTTAATCTTCTTCCGTTGGTTTATTCATGGTTATATTAGACATAATAATATTGCTGAGCAATAATGTCAAACTATTTTAATCGCTAGGTGATATTTATTGAATAAGGATTGTGGCGCAAGAATTATGCAAGCAAGAAAAATACTAAAGCTCTCACAAGATAGCTTTAGTAAGTCTTTAGGTATCTCACAAGCACATATTTCTCAAGTAGAAAAAGGTGATAAAGAAGCTTCCGAACTTCTAATAAAACATATATGCTTACAATATTATATTACTGAGGAATGGCTAGAGACAGGCGAGGGAAGAATATTCATTTCACCCGAAGAAGCCTTAGTAAAAATAATAGCCCGCTATGGTGAGCGAGCCATCTTTCAAGCCTTCAATATAATTATGAAGGAACGTAGCCTAGCGGTTGCCAAAGACCATGCTTTCTATCATGCCAGCACCGGCGACCCCGACCTTGACCGCATGGTTAATACTCTTTACAGCCTCTGGGCTACCGGCGACGACCGCCTCAAAATCTGGGCTTCTGTACAGTTTGACCATGCTATCCCCGCTGATGTGGTTGAGGAAGCCCAAAAAAAACAGCAAGAAGCCGCCCGGCAATCAGAGACCGGTTAACCTTACACTTATTGTTTAATATGTCTATTATAGGATATTGCCTCAATCAGCTGTTTCATTGATACTAGTCTGAGAGATGACATCATCATAACGATAAGAATGGACACATAAGTGTTCAGCAGAAAGCATTATAAAAAATTTGTCGTATCTATTAAGGCCGGTATCGATCTTGTGAACCTGCTTGCTCAAATCATTTTTTAAAGGTTGATGGGCTGAATGCGCTTTAACCAGCGTCCAAAAAATCGATAATGGTTCACGCGTGAAGGGGTGCTACCGAGAAAAAGGTAGCACCCCTTCAATGTCAGGCTGAATCATGACATCTTCGGACAAAGGTTGGGAAAGCCCGGCCAAGACAAACTTGCTTTGGCCGCAATTTTGGTTATCACGAGAAGGTACTCGCCTTAGTTCTCTG
>JAHFCR010000085.1 GCA_023249405.1 Peptococcaceae bacterium
ATAACGCCAGAGAGTATATGGAGTGGCCACATCGGTCATTTCTACCCGCGATGAGATGCCGAAGTAGAGGCCCTCCAAGCGCTGGAGCACAGCATCGGCCAATTTTGTCTTCTCGGTTTCATACTGCGGCCTGTCTTCCTGCAGTTGGTACCAGTGGTCGAAATCAGTTTCTACCTTAACCTGGATCACCGTCTTGCCCTCGGGTGCCAGAGAGGGGTCATTGAAGACTCGCAGACGAAAGGCTTCAACGATACGGCCACCTGTATCCAGGGGCTCCTTAAGCAAGATCATTTTCTGCGGTGATTCACCAGGGAATTGGCGGGCAACCCCGAAACTGACGAAATGAATCGATGGAAACAGCGGCCATCGGTCATACCGCTCACGGATGCCCTGATCGGCGTATCTTCCGCTAAGCATCTGGAAGATGGTACTATAGCCGTCGGCAGCCGAAACGATCACGTCTGCCCGGTACTCGTTGCCGTCAGCCAATCGGATGCCCACCGCCCGGTCGTTTTCCACCAGGATCTCTGCAACGTGCGCCCCGTAGGCGATCTCCCCTGCAGATCCTGATAGCGCCGGGCGACGGCGAGGGAAAAGTTCAACGACCCGCCCTCCACCAGACCATACTGCCTGTCAGCCATGCCTCCGAGGATAAAAAATAAAACTGTCACCGGCGTTTCCGGTAGTTCATTCATGTTAGAGATGCTCCATCGCAGAAACGGGTCTTCGATACGCCGGGCGAATTCGGCTATAGATATGTTGTATTTTTTAAAAAGCTCCACCATCTCAGGTTGGGGAACCCCTGTAAAACCTTGCATCGTACGGCAGCCGTTGATAAACTCTTCGATGGCGCCTCCGTCTATAGGCGCCATCGCTTTCATGCCGGCGGCCAGGCGATCAAGGTCGGAGGTGACCGCCATGCTACGGCCGGTTTTTTCATCCAGGAAAGAGCAGAACTCATTCAGCGGCAGCAGACGACAGTCTTTGATTACCCCCAGCTCCTGGTACAGATGATAATATCTTGAGCCTGGCTGGCAGCCCATCAGCCATTCGATATCGCCGTCGATAGTGTAGCCCTGGCGCTGCCAGGCTGTGCAGACGCCGCCGGGAGCCGTGTGCTGCTCGAAGATGCGGGTTCGGTAGCCGTTCATCCTGGCGTAGCAGCCGGTCGCCAGTCCCCCCAGTCCCGCCCCGATAATGACCATCGACTTGCCACTCATTATCAATCTCCTCTCCATGATCGCCGATTGACGAGAACGCTATTGATTTTAGCGTTGATATCATTGGCATATGTTTTATGATCGATGAGATCGCGGTCCAATACAGCCTGGGTCTCAGGAGATGTGCCACCCCGCTCGACAACTTTCTGTCCGTCGACCTCACAGGCATAGAGGTAGCACTGAATGTTTTACGAGGATTTGCCTCTCGATCGGACCGCACTTTAATTGATTGAGTGCCCTCTAAAGTGATCAGGACTGAGCATTGGCTTGGGAGCGCCCTAGAACCTGATCAGCATACTTGTTCATTTCCTGAACGTAAAATTCAGCCGGTATGAAGTTATTTTCCAATAAGCCTTGTGTTTCCCCGGACAATTTCATATGCATGACCATTTCTTGGCCCGCTTTATTCAGGAGCCCTTTATAGCCGGTTATGGCAGGTTCTAATTCCTTGACTCCAGCCGTCAGCAGCACGCCTTCCGGCGCATATATTTCAGCTAGCAATTCCATATGAAAGTTGTTGGTGAATCTTTTTATCCAAAGGGAAATAGCCTGGAAGCTAGATCGATAAGGCATGCCTGAGTTGGAAATAAACACGATCTTCGGCGCTATTCCGTTTTTAAAGTATTTTGATCGGCTATGCCGATATTCCCCATTTTCATCCTTTTCACTATCATAGAGGGGGTTGCCGATACAAAAGAGCCGGTCCATGAACACCTTCATTATTCCTGCTATATTATCGATATACAGTGGCGTGGCCAGGACAACGATATCGGACTCCAGGAACTTAGAGACCAGATCCCCCATATCGTCCTCGATGACGCACCTTCTTTGCCCGGAATTGATGCAGGACAGACATGCCTTACAATGGTTGATTTCCTTATGGGCCAGGAAAATGTTTTCCACCCCGGCCCCTGCCGTTGCGGCTCCCTCTAAAAATGCCGTTACCATCACGTTGGTGTTGCCGGCCTCTCCCTTGGGACTCCCATTAAAAGCGGTGATCTTCATGGCTGTTCCATGCCCCCTTTATTCATTTTCTCCGCCACACCGGGCTAGAAGCCGTTTCAAGGTCGCTGGCCGAAATTAGCCGCTGTCATAAAAGATAGATAGAGCAGATATGTCTATTTTAGCTCACTGCCCATTGTATAACAGGCCTGTTGTTTGGCCCAAACATCCGTTTTATCTTTTTGATTGCCCGATGGGACAGGAGTTCCGGCAACTGAAACAAACATACATGTACCGGACAATCTCTGCATTATACAGATCCATAAAGAAATCATCCAGAAACATCCTTTTCTGCTCTTCTGGAGAGCTGCCCACAAATTTGTGCCAGAAAGAGATGACACCCACTAATCCATGAGGCTGATTATGTTGGATGCACTTGTAGACATCGGTTTTGCCCTCCTCATCGAGAGCTCCAACAGGACAACTTTCCACGCAACCGAGTAAATTCTCTTTAGCCCGGTGCAGCGTTGTCTTGATCGAACCGACAGTCCAGTATTGCAGCGGCCAGCTTGTAGGGCAAACCCATTCCGATTACCAGGAAAAAGACCTTTCTCTGGTTGACAGGCAGGCATTCCGTGAAACCAACCATACAACAGCGTATCACTTCATTGGCCAGCGCTACGGTTTCCGGGTCGTTGGCGGGATTGGGATCGATCAGGCCCTCTTCAGAAGATCCTAACTCCTCAGCAATTTCATAACTAGGCAGTTTCGTTAGTTGCCTTATGTAATCATTGGCCACATTGACGGTGATTCGATGACATAGTTATCGCGGTATAGCTGGTCAAAACGTTCCATAATATTGTCAGGCTGAGGCAATCGTCTCCCCTCTCTCCAGTCAAAATAATCCGGTGAATTATCTCCTTTTCATCAGCTACTATAACTGGCTCGAAGCGTGTCAGAGCCCGAGCTGCATAACCCATATACCACGCTACGATATGATCAAGCTTACATGACGGGGGATAATCAACTTCAAAACGATATATCTTCGCTCGGCGCCACTTTAGCGAACCAGAAGGAATAGACATAGGCCAGTTGCTGTCTCATCTGTTCGGCGGATAAAACAGGGCTGTCGTAAGTGCTATGGGCATCACCGGCTAGAACAACCCGGTACCCCAGGGAAAAGGCTCTCCTGCACGTGGTATCAACGCAAAACTCGGTCTGGAAGCCCGACACTATCAGTTTTTCAATGCCCTTGTCCTTTAGAACTCCGTCCAGGTTGGTTCCTAAAAAAGAATCAGGAGTGGTTTTACGAATCACCACATCATCCGCAAGAGGCGCAATTGCCTGGTGAATCTCACCCAGAGGCGTCCCGTCGATCGTTATACCAAATCTATCTCCAAACAGATGCTGCACGTAGATAACCGGAACGCTCGATGGCCTGGCCCTGGAGATCAGGTTCTTGATCTTGCTCAACGCTTCTTCTCCGTGATATACGGGACGCCGTTCATGAAAAAAAAGATTTTGCACATCGATTACCAAAAGTGCTGTTGTGCCCAGCGTGCTCACTCCCTTGTTTATATTTGGCCTCTTTACAATCGCAGCTTCGCACACGCCCAGGCAGCCATCTCCCTGACATTCTCGTTGTTGTCCTGGCAGGCTTGCTTGATATAGTCACCGTATTTAGCCTCATAGCTGTTGGCCATGGCCCTGATGGTGTTGCACTTCCACAGCCAGACCCGGTCCTGATTGATATACCAGAACTTGGGCTGAATATGCTTTGAAAACGTCTCTTCGTCCATCTGGAACATTTTTTCTATACCTATATAGTTGACCAGTTCATCAAGATGCGGATAATCCTCTTCCTCATCCCACTTGTCTTGGTTCATGGGGCAGGCATCCTGGCAGGCATCGCATCCATACAACCATGTACCCATCTTATCTCTTAAATGCTCCGGCGCAGAATCTTTCACCCAACACGTGAGGTAAGTCATGCACTCTACGGCGTTCATCTCGTACGGACCGCGCAAAGCGCCGGTCGGGCAGGCGTCGATGCACTTGGTGCAGTTGTCCGGGCAGGGGGGCAATACTTCCGTTTCACGGCACTCCATCTCCTGATCGGTCAACCATGTTTCAAACATGACCCAGGAACCGTGCCTGGTGTAAAAGAAATTGTTCTTCCTGATCACGCCCAGCCCGGCCTTGAAAGCCGCCCACCGGGCGGCGGCAATACCGGCAATCTCATTTCTTGCCGTTTTAAGGCCCGCCTCTTGAAGATAAGACTCAAATAAAGCTGCAGCAGCAAACTCCTGGGAATACTTCTGAAGATGGTAATCATATAGATAAAACTTGCCGATCAAACCGCTCACGCCTTCAGGGATCCTGTACTTTCCGTATCGGAAGGCGCAGACGATGATCGATCTGGCCCAGTCGTAAGTCTGCCGGGGATATGCATACCTAAAAGAGTTTTCATAAAACGGCCTTGATTCCGGACATAGTTTCATGCGCTCCTCCAGGCGATCGGCATAATCCCGGACGGCATCCACTTTAATGATCCCGCATGAATCGAACCCCAGCTCCAGGGCCTTGTTTCTGATCGTGACGGCAAGGTTTTCCGGGTTGATTATTTGCTTGATCCCGCCCAATTCTTCCCTGGTTTTCTCCTCGTTTGCGCTCATAAGGCCAGCCCTCCTATTTTTGTTTTCTATTAATTAGACTGTTCCCGGAGCAAAATGTTGCAGCCAATCAGGAAAAAGTGGCCCACTTTCTTTTGGCGAACCCCTCTTTGAGCAACTCTGCCATTACCTCGTCGCTTCTTGCCCAATAAACGTTCCGGTAGATGTCGCGCAAGTCCCGCATATATAATTTTACCTTGTCCGGTATCATGATCTTGGTCGTAGGGTTGGTGATACACTCTTTTATAACCGGGTCCTGCGCATAACCTTTGGTCCACTGTTCACAACGGCAGTGGTTTGATTTGTTAACGAAAGAGCACCTGCTTTCCATGTAGCCGACCAAGCTGTTCTTGGCCCGGTGCAGCTTCGATTTGAGCGAACTGACAGAACAGTCCAGGATTTCGGCAGCAAGTTTGTAGGATAAATCTAATCCTATCACCAGGAAAAGGGCCTTTTTCTGGTCAAGGGGCAGGCATTCCGTGAAACCAATCATGCAGATCCGCATCGCCTCGTTGGCCAGCAATCTGGTTTCCGGGTCGTTGGCGGGATTGGAATCGATCACTTCCTCTTCAGAACAACCCAACCTGTCGAGAAGTTCATAAATAGGCAGTTTAGCCCTCTGCCTCATGTAATCATGGGCCACATTGATAGTGATGCGACAGATCCAGGTAAAAAAAGAGCTGCTCTCCCGAAAGGTGTGAAAAGAACGAAACGCCCGCAAGAAAGCTTCCTGAGTGATATCCTCGGCATCGCTATAATGGCCGGCGAGGTTGTCGAACCCTACCCTGTTAGCTAACCCCAAGGCCAGCCTATAGACCCTGACATAGTTGTCGCGGTATAGTTGGTCAAAATGTTCCTTAGATATCTCAGGTTGAGGCAATCGTATCCCCTCTTTCTTAAGCCAGACTGTTCTAACGCTGTGCGAGTTTTACAATCGGGATTAAATCGTGAGTGTTTTTTAAGCAATGAAAGAATTAATGCTTAACGCAATAAGTAATATCCCTGTTACTATATTTGCATATATTAATGCTTTTGATATAGGTAAGTTAAATTTATCTTTTCGAGAAACAATTAAAACATGAACAATGAATGGAAGACTACCTCCAATTCCAAGTAATACTCCAAATATATTTCCCGCAAGACTCTTTCTCGCAATCTCAACTAAACCGTATAATAGAATAAATAGAATGGGAATATGGAGTAGAATAAATCCTGTTATCTCTCCTGGAAGTTTTAGTATTTCCCACTCTTTCCAATAAGCTGATTCAATTTCGTGAAGAATAAGTAATATTGCATTCATAATGAAGATAATGGTTATTAAATCCATATAATATCCTCCATTTCGCGCTTTTTGTAACGTCTCTATTTATTTCTATTTCTGCTCGTATTTTATAGTCAACTGTGTCCCAGGTTTACTGCCCACCTGCCAGTGATTCGCCCTACTCCCACCGGAAAAACCGGATGCCTAAAAACAGGCTGCCGGCGAGCCAGGCCAGCAATATCCCCAGGTCGGCGCCGATGCTGAATAGGGGAGGGTTGCCGGTTATGACCTGGCGCAGGGCGTCTGCCAGGTAAGTGAGGGGCATGGCTTTCACGAGAGGTTGCAGAAAGCCGGGTATGAAACTGATCGGAAAAAACGTCCCGGCCAGGAACATCATGGGGAACTGGACCAGTTGGATGATCCCCTGGCCGCTTTCCATGGTGCGGGCGAACGAGACCAGCATGTATCCCAGTGAGACGAAGGTGCAGGCGCCCAGAAGCACCCATGCGGCAACCAGATACCAGCTGCTGACGATGGTGACCCCAAAAACCAGGCGTCCGATGATGACGATGAGCAGTGCCTGCATCATGGCCAGGAGCAGGCGTACCGTCACCTCGCTGATAATCAGCAGGCCGCGCGGCAGGGGCGTGGCGCCCAGGCGCTTCAGGATCTTCCGCTCTCGCAGACTGACCAGCCGCAGAGCGCTGAACAACCCGAGCTGCATCAGGGCCATGGCCAGGATCCCCGGCAGCAGATAGTCTATCTCCTTCAATGTGACCGCCTGCACGGCCTGCGGCCTGGCCTCCAGCAACAGGGGGTGTCCGGTTGCCTGGGCTTCCACCTGGTTCAATACCTGTTCCACCAATGGAATCCCCACCTGGCTGCTCATCTGCTTTGTGCCGTCGTAGTAGACGGGAATCTTCACCCTGTGCCGATTCCTGACGGCAGATGACAGACCGGCGGGCAGGATGATCACCAGGTCGCGGGAGCCCTTCCGGAGGGCGGCGAGTTCTGCATCCTGAGCACCGATATGCAGCTTGACGACCGGAGCCGACGTCAGGGCCGCCTCGAGTCCTTTGGCGATCGGCCCGTTATCCTGTTGTACGACTCCCACCGCGAAGCTGGTCGTATCCTCCGAACCTGAAAAGATGGCCCCGAACAGCAGGATGAAGAAGATCGGGAAAGCGATGAACCAGAACATCGACATGCGGTCCCGGAGCAGTTCCTTGATGTTGGCGATCACCAGTTGGATAAAGGCTTTCATTCGCGTATCCGCCTCCCGGTCAGTTTTAAGAAGACGTCCTCGAGGGTTGCCTGGCGAACGGTCATATCGCTGACAGGCAGGTTGGCGTTTGCCGACGCCTCCATCAGGGCGGCGATCGTCCGGGGAGCCTGATCGGTGTAGAGCGTGGTAATCTCCCCTTCCCGTTGCATGCGGATCACGCCGGGAAGAGTCTGTAAATCAACATGGTTGCCCAGAGCGGGCTGATTGAATTCCAGGGCCTGTTCATGAAAGTTATCTCTGATCAACTTGGCCGGGGAGCCCATGGCGATGATCTGCCCGTGATCCACCACTGCCACCCGGTCGCACAATCGTTCCGCCTCATCCATGTAGTGTGTGGTCAGAAAAACTGTCTTGCCTGCCTCCTTGAGCTCCAGGATCACATCCCAGAGGCTGCGTCGGGCTTGTGGGTCGAGCCCGGTGGTGGGCTCGTCCAGGAAGATGATATCGCCGTCATTGATCATGGCGAGGGCGACAGACAACCGCTGCGCCTGTCCGCCGGACAGCCGGTCCACCCGGTCGCCTGCCTTCTCTTCCAGGCCGACCCTGGCGATGGTCTTTGCTACCGGCAGTGTCTTCGGAAAGAAGCTGGCAAACAGTTTGACCGTTTCTTGCACGGTCAGCCGCGGGTAGAGGGCGGTGATCTGCAACTGTACACCGATGCGACGCTTGATAGCAGTCGGGTGGCGCTTGGGGTCGCGGCCGAGCACCCGGACCTCCCCGCCATCCCTCTGCCGCAGACCGATCAGGATCTCGACAGTGGTAGATTTGCCGGCGCCGTTTGGACCCAACATGCCGAAGATCTCCCCGGTGGGCACGCTGAAACTCAGCCCGTCAACAGCCCTGACCGCGCCGTAACTCTTGTAAAGGTCTCTCACTTCAATGGCGGGGTCTGCGCCTGGGGTTGTAGATAAGTCAAGGCTATCAAGCATGGCATCATCTCCTCCGGCTCAACAATCCGTCCTCTACCTCTTTTTTCACCGACATACAGCCCATAACCCATGTACCCAGGATGCTTGATGAAAAAGCTGCTATTCTTCCTGGCCTTATTTCTGATCGCTGAGTTGGTCGTCATTTTCCATAATACTTTTAAAAAAGTGAATGCATTTTCATCCTTGATTGTGGTTGCTTCATAGTTATACAGTTTGACTTCTGTTATTTCTAAACCGGAATTTGCGATCAGATCTTGCCATGCACTCGACTTGGCTTGCGTTAAATAACGACCGAAGATACCTTTGGCCTCTTCTATGATTTCGTTTGATGGCTCCTTGAGCCAGGTTAATTCTAAAAATCCGACCCGCCCTCCGGGCTTGGTAACCCTCGCCGCTTCCTCCATCGCCTTCTCTGCATGCTCCAGCAGATATAGGGCCGCCTGAACGATTACTATATCGAACGTGTTGTCTGCGAATGAAAGGTTTTCTGCATTTGCGCACATGAATTTTACTCTGCTTCGTATCGCCCTATCCTTTTCAGAGAGAGCTTTGGCTGATTGTAAACGATCCTCATCCATATCGATTCCAGTGACATTGCAGCCAAACTTTTTGGCAAAAAAGCGGCTGCTCGTCCCTTTGCCACAGGCAATATCCAAAACCAAGGAATTGCCGCTCATTCCGCATAAGCCGGCTAATTCGGACGAGGCCTTATAACCGCCTGGATGCAACATATTCAACCCCAGGTATTTGGAAGCAAAAGTGGTAATATCACTTTTTTCAATAGCGTAGCTATCTTTAGCATCTTTATCCTGTCCTTCTATCAGCGTTGGCAAAGTGATCCCTCTCTTTCTAGGCTATTTGGACGTTTACTTCCCTTATCGCCCTACTTCTTGGAGCATGCACCTCCACTCCTCTTAGCCGAGCCCAACCTTTTTCCCGGATCACCCTTGTGAATTTGCTAGCAATTCCAATAGGAGTCTGTTGAAGAAGTCCGGGTTGACAGTCCATAACCGATGCGATCAAGATTCCTGAGGAAGAAAGCATTATTCTTGCTGAACCTGTTTCGCACTGATCAACAGCACTAGAATAGTCTCCTGCTACACCTGAATTCCTGCCTTCCATCTGCATCTCCGTATTCAGCCCCCTCTCGCAAGAGAATTATCGCTCTTTTGTCCTGCTATCTGCTGCCATTTCCAGGCCTGCTTGCCTGTCAATCTCCTTGAGTATCAGCGTCCGGATCAGTCCGCTGAATGGCCCGATAACCAGCCAATACATTCCGAACGATACTCTTGCCTTTGTTCCATAGGTTTTGATCCTGGTTTCAGTGGATAGAATCGTGTCTCCCTTGGCCCCGCCTTGAATAAAAAAATTCCATGCCACTTTGGCAAAGCCCCTCTGATCAAAATCTTTAAAGCGGTTCGCCGGCACAACGATGCCGCCCCCATCCGGACGCCAAAAACGCCCTGTCAGCCCGATAACCACCTCTTGATTTGTAATCTCGTCTAAAAGTATGAAGCCGGACTCCTGCATCAGATCTTGTAAGGTCAACTCCAATTTACGGCCGTAGACTTTCCTGGCATAAAAGTCGCGCAGGCGGAAAAGCAACTTGATAAGAAAAACTCGTCGAATATCTAGGCGTTTTATAATCTGGTACACTCTTTCAGGAGACGCATTGATGTTTATCTGATGATGCTCTCGAAAATCATATTCCGGCAGGTAGTAATCAATTTGCATTATTATTTATCTCTCCCTTGGCTATTTAACATTGCCTCAGACGGCTACGTCATCGAGATTGGCGCCGGCGAACTGGCTGTTGTAGAGGTCGGCGTAGAAGCCTCCCCCGGCCAGCAGTTCGCTGTGCGTTCCCTGCTCGACGATGCTGCCATGGTTCATCACCAGGATCAGGTCGGCATTCCGGATGGTGGACAGCCGGTGGGCGACGATGAAGCTCGTCCTTCCCGCCATCAGACTGATCATCGCTTGCTGGATCAGCATCTCCGTCCTGGTGTCGACGCTGCTGGTGGCCTCGTCGAGGATGAGCATGGCCGGATCGGCGAGTACCGCCCTGGCGATAGTCAGCAACTGCTTCTCGCCCTGCGAGATATTGGAGGCATCCTCGTTGAGCACGGTGTCGTAGCCATCGGGGAGCGTTCGAATAAAGTGGTCGGCAAACGCCATCCTGGCCGCCTGTATGATCTCCTCGAAGGTGGCCCCCTGGCGCCCGTAAGCGATGTTGTCTCTGATCGTGCCGTTGAATAACCAGGTGTCCTGGAGCACCATCCCGAAGAGGCTGCGCAGGGAGCCCCGCTTCAGGTCCCTGATATCGACGCCGTCGACGGTGATCCGGCCACCGCCGATCTCATAGAAGCGCATCAGCAGGTTCACCAGCGTGGTCTTGCCGGCGCCGGTCGGCCCGACGATGGCGATTGCCTGCCCCTGGCTGACGTCGATGTTCAGGCCATCCATCAGGGGAACGTCTGGCTGGTAGCGGAACCTGACGTTCTGAAAAGCCACGGCGCCCCTCGGGAACTCGATCGCCAGGGCAGCAGGGCTGTCCGGTTCCTCTTCAGCCTCGTCCAGGAGTTCGAAGACGCGTTCGGCCGAGGCCACTGTGTCCTGAACGGTGTTGATGATGTTGGTGATATAGGTGACCGGCTGCGTGAACTGCCTGACGTAGAGGATGAATGCCTGGATGTCGCCGATCTGCATGGCCTTCCTGGCTGCCATGATCCCTCCGGCCACACAGACCAGCACGTAGACGATATTGGTGGCGAAGTTCATGAGCGGCATGATGGCGCCGGAGATAAATTGCGACTTCCACTGGGCGGCATAGAAGCGCCCGTTGATCTCGTCGAAGGTGTCGATCGCCTGTCGCTCATGTCCGAACACCGTCACTACCTGATGGCCGGTGTAGATCTCCTCGACATGACCGTTGAGCTTGCCGAGTTCCCGGCGCTGCTCTGTAAAGTATTTCTGCGAGCGGGAGATGATCGCCTTGGTCAACAGCAGGCCGAGGGGCAGGATCACGGCACAGATCAGGGTCAGCAGCGGGCTGATCGCCAGCATCATGATAGTGATGCCGACCAGGGCGACCACGGAGGCGATCATCTGGGTGATGCCCTGCTGCAGGGTGCTGCTGACATTGTCGACATCGTTGGTGACCCGGCTGAGGATATCCCCGTGCGCCCGCGCGTCGAAGAATTTCAGGGGCAGGCGAGACAGCTTGTCATCGATCTCCCGGCGCAGCTCGTAGACGATGGCCTGGGAGACGGGGACCATGATGTATTGCTGCAGGTAGCTGAACACTGCACTGAGCAAGTAGAGGCCGCCCAGAATCA
>JAHFCR010000001.1:0-41463 GCA_023249405.1 Peptococcaceae bacterium
TTTCTCTGGTGCGCCATGAGGGACTTGAACCCACAACCTTGTGATTAAGAGTCACCTGCTCTACCATTGAGCTAATGGCGCATGTTCAGTTGTTAATCGGGCACAGATTATATTATATATCAAAATAATTTTGATGTACTATCAAAATGGCTGGGGCGGGAGGATTCGAACCTTCGCATGCAGGATCCAAAGTCCCGTGCCTTACCGCTTGGCTACGCCCCAGTTTATATTTGGGGTGGATGATGGGGCTCGAACCCACGACCCCCAGGGCCACAACCTGGTGCTCTATCCAACTGAGCTACACCCACCATGTCTACAGCATCAGCAATTTATATTTTAATCGCGAACCCGGTGCCTGTCAACCTGCAGGATGAGTTGTGTGTCGCCCGTGGGAGCAACCATACTGGCCATGCTGATCCTGGGGGAAAAACCAGGCCTGTCTCAACTGCTAGGCGGACTAGTGATCATCACCGGTCTCTTCCTGTTCATCACTGCCACCGGAAGACCGGAACAGACAGAAAGTTGTCAAATCTGATTTTAATTGTTCCGCACTTTGCCGCGGTAAAAAGGAAATGAGGAAGTGACCGTCCTCTTCAGCTGCAATCCGGTCTTCGTTGTCCTTTTTGCGTTCATGATGCTGCATGAGAAAATATACCGGCACACAGTGCTCTCTATCATTGTCAGCGTTTTAGGCATTGTTGTCATTATGAATCCGCTGCATATGTCCGGCAATATATTAGTTGTTGTTCTGACCATTTTCTCCGCCGTTACTTTTGCTCTTTACAGTGTTGTTGGGCGCCAACGCAGTGAGCGCTATGGCAGCATTGCCCTAACCTGCCTTAGCTTCTTGTTCGGCAGCATTGAGATGCTTCTATTGATTCTGGTTACCAGAATCAACTCCATTTCCGCTCTCTTAACGCAGGCTGGGCTGAAACCGTTCGCAGACGTACCGATCCTGCATGGCATCAGCATGCCTGATTTATATCGGTATATTCGTCACCGGGATGGGTTATACATTTTATTTTCTGGCCATGGAGGCAACCACAGCAGCAACAGCCTCGCTCGTATTTTTTATTAAACCCGGGCTGGCACCCATTCTGGCGCTGATCATTATCCGGGAGCCGATCACAATCGCCATGGTCATTGGAATTCTGTTGATCACCGCAGGATCTCTCATTTCCTTTATTCCAGTATTCCAGGCTTCAGATTGAGGAGGAACAAAGGCCTTGAGGATCTCAAAGAGGACCTCGAAATTGAGGAAAGTGGATTTGCGTCCGAGATCGACGAAACAACCATCAGCTAGCCACAAGCACTCTGGGTAGATGTACCCCCCCCCAAAGCCAATTCTCTGACAATCATCTCCTCAGCGCTTTGGCCCAAAAACTACATTAAAAACAAGTTTTATCCCGATATAAGATTTGAAGGGTTTGCAGTTGGTTTTTTATAATATCTGTGCATAATTTTAACCTGGTTAAGCCAATGAATCAAAAATCACGCGACTTCAAGCATAGGTGTCAGGTGAGGGTTCTGTATCAGAACAGCAGGCAGGCGCATAACATGAGAGGTGCGAGGCTAGATTCTTGACGGCATTGGCTTTGCCAATGCTTTCGCGCCAGGCATGGCGATCGTGCATTTAACACCATTCGGCTTCAACTCATGATCTGAAGGTATCCGTTGAGCGTTGGACACCAGCTTCGCACCCCACACATCTCATTTTAAGGAGGTTTCACGGAATGAGCACCAACTACCTCAACCAGCCGCAACCCTTCGTGCCTCCCGGGCAACACGGCCTGCCACCCCTGCCCTATTCTTATAATGCACTGGAGCCGGTGATCAGCGCCCGAACGCTGGAGATTCACCACGACCGTCTGCATCAAGGCTACGTGGACAATCTGAACAGGACCGAGCTTCAGTTAGTACAAGCCCGGCAGACGAACAATTTCGAGCAGATCAGGGGACTGGAGCGCAACCTGGCTTTCAACGGCTCTGGACATATCCTGCACAGCATCTACTGGACGATCATGATCCCCGGAGGCACCGGGCAGCCATATGGGCAGACCGAGTATCAGATTATCAAGTATTTCGGCAGCATTTCCGCCTTTTTCAAGCAGTTCGCGGAGGCTTCTAAAGACGTGGAAGCCTCGGGTTGGGGTGTTCTGGCCTGGGTGCCGAGCTTTGGCCACCTGGAGGTCCTTACAGCCGAGAACCACCAGAAGCTGACAGATTGGGGCTGCATCCCGGTGCTGGTCTGCGATGTCTGGGAGCACGCCTACTATCTAGACTATGAGAACCGCCGCCCAGACTACATCAAAGCCTGGTGGAGGCTGGTGAACTGGGACGAGGTGGAACTGCGGATCAATATGGCTCTACAGGCCAGTGTACCGCTCACCGCGCCCCGTTAGGACTGAAGATTAGCTGGTCTGATCACACCAAAAGTGCCCGCCGGATCCCGTCTACAGGGGTAACCGCGCGCTCGGCTAACCACCACAAGTCTCTGCAGGAGATTAGTGGCAGTGCCAGAGAACGGTATGTAACCGTCTTGCCTGTGCCATTTTTTGATGTGTAAGTATGCTTTGAGCACCAACCGGATAACGGCGTCTACCGTTTTCGAAGAAGCGGGAACATGAGAGCCGGGTGTGCACCCAGAGGGCACTCGGGGCGGGTCATCGGTTAATATCGAGACGAAGAGCGCCCAGTCGAAGAAGCTACAGAATTATCTAAAAAAGGCGATCGGAAAGCAGGATAATCTCTTTCTTTAGCCAATATTATTTACATCTGTATTACATCATCATGATCGAAGAGTTGCGAAACAATGAGACATGCGGCGGAATTAAAATTATTCCGCTCGAACCAAATATATGTGCTTTTCGAAGAGCAATGGGGTTCTCCGGGGAGTGACTCCCGAAGAACCTTTTTGTGTAAAAAAATAAAAAAAGAGGGGGATTGCTTAGTGCAGCTTCGGTGTAAGTCTTTGACGTTTTTCCTGATGGCAGCTTTAGTTCTGGTTGTAGTGGGTCTTGTTGTGACAGGTTGTGCCCCCAAGGCCAACGTGATCAAGGTAGCCACCGTAACTCCGCTGTCCGGTTCGCAGGCGGCAGTTGGCGAGTCGATCAAGCTCGGGGCGCAGATAGCGGTCGAGGAACAGAAGGATGCCTTCACCAAGCTCGGTTTCGCCCTGCAACTCGACCCGCAGGATGACCAGGCCGACCCGAAAGTGGGGGTCGATGTCGCCCAGAAGCTGATCGCCGATAAGGAGGTCCTGGGAGTCGACGGCCACTATAACTCGGGCGTGGCCATTCCTGCCTCCGAGGTGTACAAGACTGACAACCTGACTGAAGTTTCACCGGCCAACACCAATCCGAAGGTCACCGACCGCAAGTACCTGGATGTTAACCGGATCTGCGCCCGGGACGATGAACAGGGACCATTCGGCGCTGACTACGCCTTCAACACACTGAAAGCCAAGAATATCTACATCGTCGACGACAAGACCACGTACGGGGCGGGCGTCGCCCAGCAATTTGAGGCGCGGGCAAAGGCTGATGGGGCTACCATTCTCGGCCACGACGGCATCACTGCCGGAGAGACCGATTTCAGCGCTGTGCTGGACAAGGCAGGCTCAGCCAAGCCGGATCTGCTCTACTTCGGCGGCATGTTCCCCGAGGGTTCGCTGCTCCTCAAGCAGATGCGGGACAAGGGCATCAACGCCACATTCATGGGCGCCGATGGCATGGACGACCCGCAGATGGCCAAGATCGCCGGCAATGATGTGATCGGTGCTTATTACACTACGGCTGCCGGTGATATCAACTCCACACCGGAGGGCAAGGCATGGGCTGACAAGTACACCAAGGAGTTCAACCAGCAGCCCGGCGCCTACGCTGTTTACGGCTACGACTCCATGAACGTGCTCCTGGATGGGATCAAGAAGGCGATCGCCGACAACGGCGGCAAGGCGCCGAGCCGTCTGCAGGTCTCCCAGGCCGTTCGTGCCACCAAGGATTTCCAGGGCATCTCCTCAAAAGTAACCTTTGATGACAAGGGTGACAACCTATACGCCATGCTGTTCATGAAAGAATACAAGACAGCCGATTACCCGCCGGCGGTCATCCAGTCGGGTACTGCCGGTCAATATCTGCAAAAATAGATTAATAACTGGCGTTAGAAGACCGGGCGCGCGCCCGGTCTTCTAACGGCCTTTTGTAAAGGAATGAACATGTGCCCCTAAACGGGCGACCGGGTGAGTACCCCGGGCCCATGATATTCGTTTCGCTCACTCGACAAGCGGTAGGAATCAGATACCCGGTTATCGCTTCTCTTTTTCCGATTTTTGTTTCTGGTCTTTTCCGGCTTCTAGCCGCATCGGGTTCACCGGGCCCTGCACTGCTTCAAGCATGTAATATTTGGAGGTTGGCCCATTCTAATGGAGCAATTATTACACATTTTGCCACAGAGCCTGCTGGACGGATTAACCCTGGGTTTTGTCTACGCCATGGTGGCGTTGGGATACACCATGATCTATGGCGTCATGGAGCTGATCAACTTCGCCCACAGCGAGGTCTTCATGGTGGGCGCCTTTGCCGGAACTGAGATGCTGCTCTTCCTGCAAAGCAGGGGCTATTTAGGCACAATGCCCGCCCCTGTCGCCCTGATCGTGGCTCTAATGGCCGGAATTCTGATGAGCGGCACCCTGGGGGTGCTGATCGAACGGATCGCCTACCGCCCGATCAGGTATGCCCCCCGCCTGGTCCCTTTTATCTCAGCGATCGGAGTCTCCTTTTTCCTGCAGGATGCCGTGCGCCTGATCGAGGGCCTGTGGAAGAATGCCTTCTACCTGACTGCGCCTAGCCTGTTCACTTCGGTGATCACCATCACTCCCGGGTTAAGGGTCCCCGCCAAGTCGCTGATCGTGATCCTGGCCGCCCTGATCATGATGCTCGCCCTCAACATCTTCGTGACTCGCAGCAAGTGGGGCAAGGCAATCAGGGCGGTGGCCCAGGACAAGGAGACGGCCTCCCTGATGAGCATCAACGTCAACAGCGTGATCGCCCTGACCTTTTTCGTCGGAGGCGGCATGGGGGGAGCAGCCGGAACGCTTTTTGCCACCCAGTATTCTCTGATCGACCCGTACATCGGCTTCATCCTCGGCATCAAGGCCTTCACAGCGGCTGTCCTGGGCGGGATCGGGAGTATTCCCGGGGCCATGGTCGGAGGCCTGTTGCTAGGCATTCTGGAATCTACCGGGATCGTGATCCTGGGCTTTGCTACCCACGGAGCCATCGGCATCGAGTATAAAGATGTTTTGGCATTCGTCATCCTGATCATTATTCTCATATTTAAGCCCGGCGGCATCCTGGGAGAGGAAGTGAGGGAAAAGGTATGACAAAGCAAAAAGAACATCTGTTCCCAGCCAGCGGAATGCCGGCCTCACAGCTCCTGGCCTGGGTCTTCATCATCGGGGCGGGAGTGTTGTTCTACTTGCTGCCGAACTCGGCCATCGCCTTTATTATGTTTCTGGCATCATTCCTGGTCCTGTACAAGACGCCGGCCGCTCCGCTCATCAAATTGCCGGTGGCAGCCTTATGGCTGTGTGTGATTATGCCTCTGGCCGGATTGCAGAATACTTATTACCTGGGCGTAGTGACCCAGGCAGGCATCTATGTCGCTCTGGCAGTCGGTCTGAACATCGTCGTCGGCTTTGCCGGGCTGCTGGACATGGGCTACGTGGCTTTTTACGCCTCAGGCGCCTACATCTATTCCATCTTTGCCACAACGCAGGCAGCAAACTTCATCCATTTCCCTTGGGCGCACTTCCCGATCTCCGGGATGTGGTTCTGGCCGTTTTTGATCTTCGGCATGCTCATCGCGGCGCTGTTCGGCATACTGCTGGGCTTTCCGGTACTGCGCCTGCGGGGAGACTACCTGGCGATCGTCACCCTCGGGTTTGGGGAGATCATCAGGATCGTCCTGAACAACCTGGACAAGCCGATCAACATCACCAATGGACCCCAGGGTCTGACCCCGATCCAGGCCCCGGCTCTGTTCGGGCACATCCTGAATCAGCCATTAGACTACTATTTCATTGTTCTGGTAGCCATCCTTCTGATCATCATTGTGGCCCGGAGGCTGGAAGTTTCACGCATCGGCCGCGCCTGGGCCGCCATGAGGGAGGATGAGCTGGCGGCGCGCAGCATGGGAGTGCCTCTGGTCAAGATGAAGCTGATGGCCTTTGCTATCGGCGCCTCTTTTGCCGGGGCGATGGGCGTGATCTTCGCTGCCAAGCAGACCTTCGTCGATCCCTCCAGCTTCACATTCATGGAGTCGATCGGCATCCTGGCGATGATCATCCTCGGGGGCATGGGCAATGTCGCCGGAGCAGTGGTGGGAGCAGTATCGGTGGTAGTGCTGCAGTTGCAGATCCTGAAACAACTGTCCGATTATCTGGGCCAGCTTTCAGCCGAGGGCATCCTTAACATACCGTCACAGATCGACCCGGCTAAATACGAAAGAATGATCTTCGGACTGATCCTGATCCTGATGTGCATCTACCGATCGCAGGGTATCCTGCCGGCCAAACGGCGCCTTGCCTCCTGGTGGGAGCAGATCCGGACGCGGGGAACTAAAAAAGAGACGGAGGAGGGCGTCGATGCTGCTCGAAGCTAGAGGTGTGAGCAAGAGGTTCGGCGGCCTGATGGCGATCGACAAAATCGACTTCACCATGGAGGCCGGGCAGATCGCCAGCATCATCGGCCCCAATGGGGCTGGCAAGACCACCTTCTTCAACATGATCAGCGGTTATTATTTTGCCGATCAGGGAACGATCACCCTCGACGGCAAGCGGTTGACGGGCCGGTCTCCGGAACATGTGGCCGGCTGTG
This sequence comes from Peptococcaceae bacterium, assembly GCA_023249405.1. GTDB lineage: Bacteria > Bacillota > DSM-12270 > Thermacetogeniales > Thermacetogeniaceae > Palsa-1188. The sequence goes on from JAHFCR010000001.1 coordinate 6,879, forward strand.
GAATCGCCCGCACATTTCAAAACATCCGTCTTTTTCCCGGTCTGATGGTACTCGAGAATGTCCTGGTGGGCATGCATCGGCACCTGTCCGCCAATCTCGCACAGATCGTGCTCAATACCCGGGGCATGCGCCGGGAGGAACAGCGAGCATACGAAGAGGCCAGGGAACTCCTGATCTATACCGGGCTGGAGGGGAAGGAGCAGGAACTGGCTAAAAATCTCTCCTACGGAGACCAGCGGCGGTTGGAGTTGGCTCGTGCCCTGGCCGTGAAGCCGAAATTACTGCTGCTGGATGAGCCGACCGCCGGGATGAACCCGCGGGAGACCGAAGAGATGACCACGTTTATCCGTAGGGTGCGGGACGAGAGGAACATCGCCATTCTATTGATCGAGCATGACATGAAGGTAGTGATGGGGATCTCCGAGCGGATCACTGTTCTCAACTATGGCGTTAAGATCGCCGAGGGTACCCCGAAAGAGATCCGCAGCCACAGTGAAGTGATCGCCGCTTACCTGGGCGAGGAAACGCCCGAAGAGAGCTGAGCAGGATTAGCATGCCGAATAGGAGGAACCGGTAAGATGGCAGTAGTGCTGAGCCTCAATAATATTGACACCTACTACGGATCGATCCATGCGCTCAGGGGAGTCTCCCTGGAGGTCGAGGATGGGGAGATCGTCACCCTCATCGGCAGCAACGGGGCAGGTAAAACAACGACTCTGAAGACAATCTCCGGGTTGTTGAAACCGAAAAATGGAGAGATCCGCTTCAAGGGGGAACAGATCAGCAACCTGCCGGCACATGAGGTGGCGGCACGGGGGGTGGCCCACGCCCCCGAGGGGCGAAAGATCTTTCCGCGGCTCACTGTTCAGGAAAACCTGGAGATGGGGTCTTTCCGGATCAAGGAACAGGCCCGGATCAACAAAAGCATGCAAACTGTCTTCGAGCTGTTTCCCCGCTTGCAGGAACGGCGCCACCAGAAGGGTGGGACGCTGAGCGGCGGTGAACAGCAGATGTTGGCGATCGGACGCGCCCTGATGAGCGAACCGGCCATTTTGTTATTGGATGAGCCCTCGATGGGCCTTGCCCCGATGCTGGTCGATCATATCTTTCAGGTGATCGGGCAGTTAAAGGAGCGGGGGATCACTATTCTCCTGGTCGAGCAAAACGCCCGCAAGGCGCTGAAGATAGCCCACCGTGGCTACGTCTTGCAAAACGGCGAGATCGCTCTCTCCGGCAGCGGGGAGGAACTGCTGCACAACTCGATGGTGATCGACGCCTACCTGGGTTGACCATCATTCTCAGTTCATCATGACTGCAACGCAACCGAAATCCCTATGATCGCGCCGACACCGAAGGTGCGATTTTTGCATAATATTCAACCGCAACAGCCGGGCCACCTGCACAGCGATTGCCCCTACATCCCGCTTCCCACCTGAAGATTGCTGGCCGGCGCCGGCGTGGCTAGCGGCCGGTTGTGTTCGTCCACCTGCACCACCTGCGGCTGGTGGCCGCGGGCCCTGGCTTCGGGCAGTTCCGAGTACGACAGAATGATCAGGATGTCGCCGGGCTGACCGAGCCTGGCAGCGGCGCCATTCAGGCAGACCACCCCGGAGTCCCGGGGGCCTTCGATACAGTAGGTTTCAAACCGGGCGCCGTTGTTGTTGTTAACCACCTGCACCTGCTCGTATGGCAGAATATCGGCGGCATCCATCAGGGTCCGGTCAATGGTAATGCTGCCCACGTAGTTCAGATTCGCCTCGGTGAGCACTGCCCGGTGGATCTTCGATTTCAGCATTGTCCGCATGGCCTAAACCTCCAGATAGATATTGTCGATCAGCCTGGTCCGGCCCACGTAGACCGCTGCCGCCAGCAGCACTGGCCCCCGCAGTTCGGCCAGATCTGCCAGGGTCTGACCATCGCAGACCTCCACATAATCCACCTTTATCGCCCGCTCGGCAGCCAGTCTTTCCGTGATCTCGTCGCGCACCCGCTCTACCCGGCGCTCCCCTTTTATAATCAGATCCCTTCCGGCCTCCAGAGACCGTGGTAAGACTAGGGCAACCCTCCGCTCCTCGGAGGAGAGGTAGGCGTTGCGGGAACTTAGGGCCAGTCCGTCCGTCTCCCGTACAATGGGGCAGGTGACAATCTCCAGCGGCAGATTCAGATCGGTCGCCATTCGTCTGATCACCAGGGCTTGCTGTGCATCCTTCTGCCCAAAGTAGGCCCGGTCCGGCTGTACGATCTGGAATAGTTTCATGACCACCGTCGTCACTCCGCGGAAATGCCCTGGCCGTGACCGGGAGCACATTTTTTCAGTCAGCGCACCCTCGACCGTCACTTGAGTGTTGAACCCCTTGGGATACATATCCTCTTTGACGGGGGCAAACACATAATCAACACCCTCATCCCGGGCCAGGGCCAGGTCATGCTCCGGGTCCCGGGGATAGGCTGCAAAGTCCTCGCGAGGCCCAAATTGGAGCGGGTTAACAAAGATGCTCATCACCACCCGGTCGCACTCTGATCGGGCACGCCGGACCAGGCTCAGGTGCCCCTGATGTAGATAGCCCATGGTAGGTACCAAACCGATGCTCAGGCCCTGACGCCTCATGCCCATGACGATCTCCTGCATCTGTCCGGCGTTACTGACAACTTCCATGATCAATTCACAGCCTCCTGCTTTGGATGTGCCAAGTGTAAGGTTGCCCACAATTCACTGCTGGCACTTTAGTCAAGATCAAATCTTGCTCAGGCTGGGTTGCTCATTCTTGGGCACTGCATAGCAGTGCTCCAGTCCAGGGAAGGCTCCGCTCTTGACGTCTTCCTGATAAGCACGCACGGCATCCTTGATGCAGTCGCCCAACCGTACATACTGCTTGACAAACTTCGGCGTCTTGCGCATCGACAGACCCAGCATGTCATGCACCACCAAGACCTGCCCGTCACAGCCCGGTCCGGCCCCGATGCCGATAGTGGGCACCTGCAACCGCGAGGTCACCTGCGCCGCCACCTGCGCCGGAACGGCTTCCAGCACCAGGGCAAAAACGCCCGCCTCTTCCAGGGCCAGGGCATCCTGCAACAGGCGCCGGGCTGCCGCCTCATCCTTTCCCTGCACCCGGAAACCCCCCAGTTGGTGCACCGATTGAGGGGTGAGGCCAAGGTGCCCCATCACCGGAATTCCCGTCTCCACTAAGGAGCGTACTACGCCTGCCCGCTCACTGCCGCCTTCCAGTTTCACTGCCTGAGCACCGCCCTCCTTCAGGAAACGCCCACCGTTGCTGACTGCCTCAGGCAAGCTCGTCTGGTAGGATAGAAAGGGCATATCCCCCACAACCATCGCCCGCCGGGTTCCCCGGGCCACCGCCTTGGTATGGTGGATCATCTCGTCCATGGTCACCGGCAGGGTATCCTCATAGCCCAATACTACGTTACCCAACGAATCTCCCACCAGCAGCATATCCACACCGGCCTCATCCAGCAGGCTGGCGGTAGGATAGTCGTAGGCCGTCAGCATCGTCATCTTTTCGCCCCTAGCCTTCATTTCCATCAGGGCCATTGTTGTCACCCGCGCCATCATCATCGCTCCCTTCATGCAATTGTTTTTTGATTTGAAGCAAAACCTCGGCCTCTGCCCTTTCAGCTTCAATTATCCAATAGCACTGCATACTTTTTGACGCAATAACTCTCCCTATGACAACTCACCCCGGGCGGAGCATCCAACAGCTCGCTGTTGATCGCTGGCCGGGTTCGATGCCTCTCCAAGGTGGCGGCAATAGCGCTCCAGAAGTAACCGCAACTCTACCGCCTGCTCCGGAGTGATCGTGCCCTTATCCCTGGCCACGTCCACCGTCTTCATGCCCATGCTGAGATAGAGCCGGAGTTGCTCGGGTAACTGTTCCAGGGCGTCCAGGTGTCTCTTCAGAGTTCCCGCATCACCACGGGCGATGGGACCGGTCAGGGCATGAGGAATACCCAGGGAACGGATGTTGTTCAGGGTTCCTTCGACCAGCGGCAGCAGGGCAGGCAGCCGCATATCGGCCGGAATGCCTGCCTCCGACAACAGATCCAGGCTACAGGCCACCAGACTCACGAAATAGTTGGAGGCGGCCACGCAGGCAGCATGGTAAAGCACCTTGGCCTCGGAATCCAGCAGGAACGACCGGCCCTGAAGCTGAGCGACAATCTTCCTGGCAAAACTGTAGCCACGGGAGTCACCCTCCAGGCTGAAAAAGGATCCGGGCAACACGGCAATCGCCTGCTCCACGCTGGCAAAGGACTGGATCGGATGCAGCGACATGGCAATCGCCCCCTGGGCAGCAGCAGGCGCCAGGGCTTCGGCCGTTAGAGCACCGCTCAGGTGCAGTACTACCTGCCCTTTATGAAAAGCCTCAGCCTCGGCCAGTTCAGTAGCTACCGCTGCCACGGCATCATCAGTGGTGGTCAGAAACAGGGCTTCCGCCCGGCGGGCCACCTCAGGCTTGGACAGAGCAGGACAGCCCAGGCGATCCGCCAGGATCTCCGCTGAGGTCTGCCTGCGGCTGGCTACTCCCGCCACTTCGTAGCCCGCCCGCTGTAACAATATCGCCAGGGCCGAGCCCACACGGCCAGCTCCGATAAAACCGAGCTTCTTAAACCGGCACAGTCTCACTGCCCCTTCAGCCTTCATCTGATCAGACCTCCCTGCCGCTAAAATAGAAAAGCCCCCCGACGAAGGTCAGAAGGCACGCTGGTCCGGTCTACCATCCCTTCCGTCTCCGTCCTCTTCAGGTACAAGCGGTTGGTTTAAGTTATTCGCTCCCGCTTCCAGCAGCATCACGGTATGGTCGTCAACGTACCATCCGGACTGCCTTCAGTCGGGTAAAGATCACAGATTCATTTTATCACACAGGTAACTGCCCAAACAACCTGATTTTTTGCCCCGTTCCCAAAGCCTGTAAGTGCTGCAGGGTCGTCTGGCCATCCGGATGCACATGATCCGGAGCGATCTCGCACAGGGGCACCAGCACAAAGCTCCGCTCGTAGATACGGGGGTGGGGTATGGTCAGGTCAGGATCGGGCAGGATAGCATCTCCATATAACAGCAAGTCCAGGTCAATCACCCGGGGACCCCACCTGATCAGCCGCCGTCGGCCCAGGTCCTGTTCGATCCCCTGCAGCACCTGCAGCAATTGATAGGGGTGAAGGCTGGTGGCGATCGCCACCACTTGATTGAGGAACCAATCCTGGTCGGTATAGCCAACCGGCTCGGTCTCATACAATGAGGATGCCCGAGCGATAAGGATGCCCGGAGTATCGTCCAGTGACCGGCGGGCTGCAGCCAGATAAACTGCCCGGTCGCCCAGGTTGGAACCCAGACCGATATATGCCTGTACTGTCTGAATCTCTTTTTTCATTATCTTCGCCTTGGCTTATAAACAAATTCTTGATTCAGGTGGGGTATTAACCCCATCTGTCCCACCCAAAGGGTGCCCGGCTTAGCGCCGCTTACCTGTGCCGTTTTCCTTCAGGCCGGGCGTCAGCCCGGATACGACGCTCCCGCTTCAAGAAGCGGGAGTCTTAGTGGCGGTTAGCTATCGGATAAAATCAGATCGTAAATCAGATTTTGCTTCTGGTCCCTGAAATCAATGGCGCTGGGGGCTTCTGTGAATCTCTACGCCCACATACTTAAAAATGCCCCCTAGAGGAGCGTGCGGCTTCTTCACCCGCACCATCACCTCTTCTACCGAGTAACGCCCCAGTACCGCCTGGGCGATCCGCTCCGCCAGGGCCTCGATCAAGCTGAAGCGCTCTTCTGTCACGATCTTCTCTACCAGACCGTAGAGTTCCGTATAGTCGATGGTCTCCGTCAGATCATCCAGACGACCGGGGTGTTCCAGGTATGTGGCCAGCTCTAAATCTACTAAAAATCGCTGTCCAATCTCCTGCTCCCCGGGAAGCACTCCGTGGTAACCGTAAAATTCCATACCGTTCATGATGATCTTGTCATGACTGCGCTCCATCCCCGGCTCCTCCTCAGCTCCTGATTATGGCATCAACCATGCGGGCGACCCGGCTGATCTCCTTGACGTCGTGCACCCGGACGATGTCGGCGCCATTGGCAATCCCCCAGGCAACGGTAGCGGCAGTCCCCTCCAGCCGCTGGTCCACCGGGAGGTTCAGAGTGTTGCCGATCACTGATTTACGCGATGTTCCCAGCATAATCGGCTTGCCCAGCGAACGAAACTCGTCCAGATGGCGCAGCACCGCCAGGTTCTGCTGAGTTGTCTTGCCAAAGCCGATACCCGGGTCGACGACGATCTGCTCCGGGCGTACGCCAGCATCCTCGGCGATCTTGATGCTTTGCCTCAGAGAAGCGATCACCCCTCCGATCAGGCTCTGCTTGTACTCAGTCCCTTCCTGGTTATGCATCAGAATTACGGGCACGTCGTAGTCTGCAGAAACCTTGGCCAGTTCCGGGTCCTTCAGAAAACCCCAGATGTCGTTGATGATATGCGCTCCTGCCTGTAAGGCAGCCATGGCCGTCTCTGCCTTATAGGTGTCAATGGAGATGGGGGCATCGATCTCCTGGAGCAGCCTCTCCACCACCGGCAATATCCGGCCAGTCTCCGCTTCCGCAGACAGCGGCTCCTCGTCCCAGGTCTGCGGACGGGTCGATTCTCCTCCAATATCGATAATGTCCGCTCCATCATCCAACATCTGCTTGGCGTGGGCAACAGCGGTTTCCAGGTTGTTGAACCTGCCGCCGTCGGAGAAAGAATCCGGTGTAATGTTGAGAATACCCATGATCAGGGTGCGCTCACCGAGGGTCAGGGATAGCTGGCGACAGCGCAATTGGCGGCTCTCCTGCTGCTCCAGGTTATGGAGCACCGTCTTGATCGACCGGGCCAGGGAAGCCAGGCCAAAGGGCTGTATCTTCAGCTTGCGGCAGAGCTGTTGGTACTGCTTCAAGGTTCCCATCAACAGCACATCAGTCATATCTACTGAAAAATCTCCAGCCTCACGGCTAATTGCCGCCTCGCCCCCCTTGGACAGCATCTCCTGTTTGAGAATGATCGCTGCCCGGGTGGACAGGTGCTCTACCCGCAGTAAGCGGTGCACCGCCTTGGGCGCCATCCAGGAAATACCGCCGGTGTCGGAGCCGATCTCTATGAGGGCCCGGCGCGCCTCGGCCTGGTTGGAGATTTCGACCACCCTCAGATTGTGCAGGTCGTAGTTATCCATCTAGGTCCCGCCTTTCCATTGCATAGATCAGTACCATAAAAAAGTAATTGAAGATAATTGACGAATATTAAAAGATTCGGGAGGAATAGTGATGCAATCAATACGGATAATGTTTTAGCACTGTCCGCCTGACTTAGATGTCAATAGATCAGCACCAGATTACCGGTTTCCATCTGCGAGAACTTGTAGCACCGCTCCTGAGCACTGCATTCATGGCATGACCGGGAGAGATTGTCCGCCCGGAACAGCATCTCACCCAGCCGGGACATCTGGATGCTCTGCTCCCGGTGTTCAAAGATAGCCTGGGTGATTACCCTGCTCTCCTCATGTGTGAAACCGTTCCGTTCCAAGATCTCCCCGGCCATAGACGCTCCCATTGAAGCATGGTCCACCCCGCTTTCGTACTCCCGCCACCGGGCCACATCGTGTAGGATGCCGGCGGCGTAGATGACCTCCTTGGCGGTTTCAGGACCGCTCAGCCCGGCATCCTCAATGAACTGCTGAATCTGCCCGGATTCCAGCATCAAGATATAGGTGATCCGGGCCACATCTACAAAGTGCTGCAGGGTGTGTTTACAGAACTCCCGGTCTTGCTCAAGCTTTTTAATCCTGGACAGGCTATCCTGAAACAGGGGATCTCGGACAATTGCATCTATTCTTTGCATATTCCTCTCCTTGTGTTCAGGCTTTAAGAATCAGACAGACTTCAAGACCATCATATTACCGATCACGTCACTATTATAACCACTAGCTCCTTGCCGCCGCAATAAAGGAAACTTACTTCAGGTGGGGTTTTAGCCCCCCCTGAAGTTTAGTTGACTTATCCCGCCGGGGTACCCGCTCTAGCGGGTCGGGCACCCGGCTTAGCGCCACTTGCCTATGCCGTTTTCCGAAGTGCAGGCGTGCGCGCCCGTCAAGCGGGCACCCGCAGCCTGAAGCGAAGCTTCAGAGCCTGCGTTCGGGCCGGGCGTTAGTCCGGATACGGCGCTCCTACCTAAGAAGCAGGAGTCTTAGCGGCGGTTAGTCATCGGATAAACTTCAACCGGTAAGCGCCGCCGCCGGGGCGTAAAAAACCAGGGAGGCCAAAGCCCCCCTGGCTGCATAACCTGCTCGTGTATAGACGGGACTGTCTTTAGAAGAGTCCGCTGACAGCGCCGGTGTTGACATCCACATCGACCCGGCGGAAAGCGGGGTCGGAGGCAGTGCCGGGCATCATGCTGATAGTGCCGGCCATCGGGCAGAGGAACTTGGCGCCGCCGTATACCAGCACGTTGTGGATCTTCAGGTACCAGTCCTTGGGAACGCCCTTGAGGGTCGGGTCGTCGGTCAGGGACAGGTGCGTCTTCACCATCATGGTGGAGAAGTCGGCGTAGTGCGGGTCGGCCTCAAACTTCTTGGCCTTGGCTTCCGCATCGGCAGTCCACTGCACGCCAGCGGCGCCGTAGACTTCCCTGGCAATCATGTCAACCCGCTGGCGCAACGGCATCTCCAGCGGATACAGGTACTTGATGGTGACCTCTTCCTTGCAGGCGTCGATGACGGCGTCCGCCAGTTCCAGGGCACCCTCGCCACCGTACTGCCAGTGCTTGGAGACAGCTGCACGGGCCCCGGCGGCCTCGGCGATTCTCTTGACCAGAGCATGCTCGGCCGGGGTGTCGGTGAAGAAGGCGTTGATGCAGACGACCGGCTTGATGCCGGACTTCTTGATCACGTTGATCAGGTGCACCAGATTCTCGCAGCCCTTCTCCAACAGCTCCAGGTTCTCGGACTTGTACTCGTCCGGAAGCGGGCGGCCCGGAACGACGGTTGGCCCACCACCGTGCATCTTGAGGGCGCGGACGGTGGCCACCAGGATGGAGACGTTCGGGGTCAGTCCGCTCAGGCGGGCTTTCACGTTCCAGAACTTCTCGAATCCGATGTCGGCAGCGAAGCCGGACTCTGTCACGTGGTAGTCGAACAGCTTTAAGGCGATGCGGTCAGCGATGATCGAGGACTGGCCGATAGCGATGTTGGCGAATGGGCCGGCGTGTACGAATACCGGCTGGTGCTCCACCGAGGAGCAGAGGGTCGGGTTGATGGTGTTCCGCATCCAGGCAGCCATGGCATTGCCGACTTCCAGGTCTCTGGTGGTGATCGGCTTGCCTGTCTTATCGTAGGCCACGATGATGTTGTTCAGACGCTCTTTGAGGTCGGCCAAGTCCTTGGACACGGCCAGGATGGCCATACACTCGGAACCGACGGCGATGCCGAATTTGGACTGCATGGTGAAGCCGTCCTTCTTGCCGCCGATACCCATGATGATGTTGCGCAGGCCCTGGGCGGCGAAGTCCAGCACCCAGCCCATCTCAATGTTCTTCGGATCGATATCGAGTCTCTTCAGCTTTCTCTTAGCCAGTTCTTCATCTGTATAGTTGGACTCATGCTGCATTCTGGCGTTCAGGGCGACCATCGCCAGATTGTGAGCATTGACGATGTCGTTGATGTCGCCGGTGAGGCCGAGGGAGAACTCGGTCATCGGGATCAGCAGAGCGTTGCCGCCGCCGGCAGCAGTACCCTTGACGTTCATGGTCGGGCCGCCGGAGGGCTGACGGAGGGCGCCGCCGACATTCAGGCCCCTCTTGCCGAGACCTTCGATGATACCGAGGGATGTGGTTGATTTGCCCTCGCCCAGCGGGGTCGGGGTGATGGCGGTAACCTCGATGAACTTACCGTCGGGCTTATTGCCCAGGCGGTTGATGATCTTGAGGAAGTCCACCTTAGGAGTACGTCCAAAAGGAATCAGTTCATCCTTCTGCAAACCTAATTTGTCAATCCACTGATCCGGGGTGGGCATAGTCTTTTCGGCTTCCTGAGCGATCTGCCAGTCAGCCAATTGAGTAGGATCAAACGGCATAAAATTGACATCTCCCTTCAATATTTTACGGATTCTCTACATCTCTGAAACCGCTTGCACTCGCTTGCCACAACAGAACAAAACACGCTTTGCGCCTCTGAACTCCTGCATACCCCCCCTTACCAAACTTATCCAATGGCTACAACCCAATTACCTCATAAAAACTCCGGTTTTAGGGTAACCAAAAAACGCAAACTTAACAAAGGATTTGCCGAGTTTCAGCCAAAACAATTATTTAACTGCCAGGTTCATATCACCCTTAACTAATATAACATTCGCTGCCTTTTCTAATTTTCCTACTTATTAGATCGATTATTTTTTCCTGGTTTGCACAAGCAGCAGTATAATAAATTGGAATATTTTGCTGTATACCCGTATAAAAACAACTATTCATCCTGTATCTAAGCAAGGAATAAGGACCTGTTTTCAAGATAGTAAACCGCCGCCCGAAGAATCACCGGTCGTGACCTGTAATTGATCTGTTATTCGCTGTAGATCATGCATTTCCTGCCATCTACTACTTGCAATTGTCAACTTTTTATTAAATCTGGTCACTCGTAGACCCACTTTTGGATATCCAGGGTGTAATCAAGCAATTCCTCCTGCTTGAAAAATAGGGCGATCTCCCTGTTGGAACTCTCCAGCGAGTCGGAGCTATGTACCACATTACGCCCAATGTCGATCCCATAGCGGCCGCGAATGGTGGCTGAAGCCGCTTTCTGTGGATCTGTCGCCCCCATCATCTCTCTAACCACAGCGATGCAGTTTTTCCCTTCGATGACCATGGCTACTACCGGACCCGAGGTGATAAAATCTACCAGCCCCTGAAAAAAGGGCTTGTCCCGGTGCTCGGCGTAGTGCCGTCCTGCCAGGTCCGGCGTGATCCGGATCAGCTTCAGGCCGACGATCTTCAGGCCACGACGCTCGAATACGCCGATAACCCGGCCTGTCAATTGGCGTTGCACCCCATCCGGCTTGACCAATACCAAAGTGCGTTCCATCTGCAGCATGGTGAATCCCCCTCATAGTAATACTCAACCCATACGGTCTTTAGACTACGTAAATAAAAAGGCATTAACCCATTCGGGTTAATGCCTCACACCTATCTATGCTTCCTGCATCAAGGCCTCAAACTCGTTGCGTTCGATAGTTTCCTTCTCCAGCAGGGTATTGGCAATCCGGTGCAGCTTGTTGATATTATCCTCAAGCAGTTTCTTGGCTTTCTGATAGCAGTTCTCGATGATCTGGTGCGCCTCTTTGTCGATGGAGTAGGCTGTCGCCTCGCTGTAGTTGCGATCCCTGGCCAGGTCCCGGCCCATAAACACCTGTTCTTCAGGCCGGCCAAAGGTAATCGGCCCCAATTCCTCAGACATTCCGTACTCGGTGATCATCTTGCGCACTAGATCGGTAGCCCGCTCCAGGTCATTCTGCGCTCCAGTGCTGATATCCCCCAATATCAAGGACTCGGACACCCGTCCACCTAAGGCGGTGGTAACCCGGTCGAGCAGGTAGGACTTGGTCTGGACGCGCCGGTCCTCGACAGGCAGGGACAGGGTGTAGCCGCCCATACGACCACGGGGGATGATGCTGATCTTATGCACCGGGTCGGCATTGGGCAACAATCCTCCAACCACGGCATGTCCCGCCTCGTGATAAGCAATCAGCTTTTTCTCCTCATCGCTGATCACCCGGGACTTCTTTTCAGGTCCGGCAATCACCCGCTCGATCGAATCTTCCAGTTCCTTCATGCCAATCTTTTTCTTGTTGCGTCGCGCCGTCAGCAACGCCCCTTCGTTGATCATGTTGGCCAGGTCAGCTCCGGTGAATCCAGGGGTCCGCCGAGCCAACACGTCAAAATCAACTTCATCCTCCAGAGGCTTACCGCGGGCGTGTACTTTCAGGATCTCCTTCCGGCCAATCAGATCCGGAAGGTCAACTACGATCTGGCGGTCAAACCGTCCTGGCCGCAATAGGGCCGGGTCGAGGATGTCCGGACGGTTAGTAGCAGCGATGATGATGATCCCTTCGTTAGCGCTGAAACCGTCCATCTCCACCAGCAACTGGTTAAGGGTCTGCTCCCGCTCATCGTGGCCACCTCCAAGGCCGGCGCCCCGGTGCCGCCCGACAGCGTCGATCTCATCCACGAAAACGATGCAGGGCGAGCTCTTCTTAGCCTGTTCAAACAGGTCCCGTACCCGGGCAGCGCCCACACCCACAAACATCTCCACAAAGTCGGAACCGCTGATGCTGAAGAAGGGCACTCCGGCCTCGCCGGCGATAGCCCTGGCCAGCAGGGTCTTACCTGTTCCCGGAGGGCCAAAGAGCAATACACCCTTGGGAATCCGGGCACCCATATCGTTGTAACGTTTCGGGTCTTTCAAGAATTCAACGATCTCTTCCAGTTCCTCTTTGGCCTCGTCCACCCCGGCCACATCCGCGAAGGTGATCTTCTTTTTCTCCGGGTCCAGGAGGCGCGCCCGGCTGCGACCGAACTGCATCACCCGGTTGCCACTGCCCTGCGTCTGCTGCAGCATGAAGAAGACAAACCCGACGATCAGCAGAATGGGCAATAGAGTGGAGAGCAACCCCGCCCACCAGGGAGTGTTCTGGTTGGTGGCATAGCTGACGTTTGTCTTGCCGCTTTTGCCGTTATCATAGATCAGCTTATTTAAATCAGGGTTGTCAGACGGAATAGTAGCGGTAAATTTTTGATCGCCGGTAGTGGTGCCATCGACATGATAACCACTGTCTTCCGACTTCAGGGAGATCGTCTTGATCGTGCCATCCGTCAGGCCGGTGATGAACTGGTTATATGTCAACGTCTTGGTATCCGAAGGTGAACTGGCAAACAGTTTGATGGCCAGCACGGCAAAAACAACAATCACCAGGTAGATCATTAAATTCTTAAGGAGGCGACCCACGCTAACCCTCCTAACCTGAGTTCCATACGCATCCGTATTATTTTAACATGATTCTGCAAAGGGATTCAATTTTTTTCATAAGGCAGCAAACGCTTACAGCTTCTCGGCGTCCAGGACCAGCACCCGGCGGGTCTGACCGGTCACAGGGGCGGCCTGAGATCTCCTCAAGCCAACTACCCAGATGATCTGATTCTGGTCGATTACCAGAGGAACCGAGTCACGGACGCTGCTAGGAAGCCGGAACTCGCCAAAAAGCTTTTTGAGCTTCTTAGTGCCCTGCATCCCAAAAGGCCGGAGAGAGTCACCAAGCTGACGGCGCCTGACAGCCAGGGGCAGTTCCAAACAGTCGTAATCGAACCAGGCTGTGTTGACGGCATCGGCATCCCAGAGCTGCGCAGCGCCGCCCTGTTCCGGCGCCAGGCACCGGGTAACGCCAGCAGTACCGGGAGTGATATTGACCAGCCGGGCCTTGATAAACATCCCCAGTTCAGGCAGGCCGGTCTCGCCGGGCACCTGCAACAGAATAGGAACATTTCGCCCGGTATTAGCCACTGACCAGCCGCTTCCTTTATCATCTCCAGTTGTTTGCGAGACAGCCACGGTCAAGCACCCAAAATGTTTTTTGACCCATAAGCCATGAGGTAATTGAACGGTGCCTGTCGAGTCTCTCCGGTTCAGGAAATCCAGGCAGTCTTCGATGTTCTGAAATCCAAGATGGCGCAAACTGCCACCTGCTTTCCGGATCACTGCCCGCAACAGACGCCTTTGGATGGCCAGAGGCAGCTGCACAAAGCAATTTAAAGGCAGCCGCATCGCTTGGGAAGCCAATCTCGATCCGGATATTTCTGCCGGTTCATATCCCGGTGCCACTGTAGCAGCTTCGGGGACTGGGCTCAATTTGACTGTATGCATGGCTTTAGCCAGAACTTCGCCCTCCTCCAGCAACTGTTGCAGCAACGATCGGGTGTGGTCTTCAAAAAAGTGGTTCTCCTCTCCCACAATTTCCGCCAGGCGCAGGATCGCCTGGTCGATATGAGGGTTGAAATCCCTGCGCAATGCCGGTAGCAAACTGTGCCGGATCCGGTTGCGTATAAATTCCGGGTCCAGATTGGAGGCGTCACTCCGCCAGTCCAGGCCGGCAGCCCGGCAATAGGCGGCAACCTCCTCTCTGGAGGCGCAGAGCAACGGCCGCACGATACGGCCGCGCCGCGGCGGAATACCGGCCAAACCATCAGGCCCGGTACCACGCATGATGTTGAACAACACCGTCTCCACCTGGTCATTCGCCTGATGGCCGACGGCAATCCGTTGGGCGCCGATCCGGTCCGCCACCCGCTCAAATAGCCGGTACCGGGCCAACCGCCCCGCTTCCTCGATCCCGATCCGGTACCGCTCGGCGATATGTCGCACGCGGGTATAGCCGATAGTTACCGGCAGGCCCCACTGGTGGGCGAGTTGTTGCACAAAGGCGGCATCGGCTACCGCGTCAGGGCGCAGCATGTGATTGAGATGCACGACATGTAAGCGCAGATCGTACTCCCGGGCAAGCCCGCGTAAAATCAACAGCAGCCCTATGGAGTCAGAACCGCCAGAAACCCCGACTACAACTACCGTTCCGTAGCTGAATAACCCGTGCCTGCCGCTAAACTCTCTTACCTTAGACAGCAGGTCTGCTTGCGCCTGACCGCGCGTGCATACTCACCCCAGTTCCGGCGCGGTGCCGAAGCGTGCCACCAGCACCGTCATATCATCCCTGTTCTTCAGCCCGACAGCCCTCAGAGCATGTTTCAGAACCAGGTCCGCCACCGCCTGGGCATCCTCCAGTGGCAGCTCTTGTAGGAATTCATACAGCCAATTGTCGGGCAGGGCTGCTTCCCGGTCAACCTCGGTGACCCCGTCGGTGGCCATGATCAGCATATCCCCGGGCAGTACCTGGCGACGGTGCACCTCCGCCTCCACATTGTCAAGAATACCCGCCGGCCAGCAGTTGGACCGGATCATCTCGACACTGTGGTCCCTTTTCAAAAAGCTGGGCGATGCCCCTACTTTTAAAAAATCCACGTATCGACCATCCAGATCGACCGCCGCCAGGTCGATGGTGGCAGCGCTTTCCTCGCCACCCCGCAGGTACAGGGCGGTGTTGACAATCCCTGCCGCTTTCTCCGGGGTAATCCCGTTGCTTATTAATTGTTCAAGCAATCTTACTACAATCCTGCTTTCGCGCATGGCATTGATCCCGGCCCCCATCCCATCACTGACAGTCAGCAACAGGCGCCCCGGAGAATGGTGCGCTACGGCAAAGCTATCTCCACAAAACGGCTCCGTGGATTTGGAGCGCTGCGAAAAGCCGACCTCTGCCTCCAGAGGTAGACCCGACAGGGTTTCCGGTCTCTCCTGCCCGAGTATCCGATTGATGAAAGGTGATATCAGAAAGAAGATTCCTATGGTCAACAGGCTGGCCAGCAGGTGCCCGGACAGTTCACCGGGGTCGTTGTAGAATATGGAAAACAGCAAGCTAGCCAGGAAAAATCCCACCATCACACCAGCACGGCCAAAACCTTTGAGGGCCCCGGCAAAGAAACCGGTGCCGGCGTAAAAACCGGTCCTGGGCAACATCATTTGCCAGTTGCCCCCCAGCAGTCCCAGGATCACGCCGACTCCCGCCCCCCAGCCTGCTCCCCAACCATAGGCGACAACGATCAGGACAGTTCGGGCCAGGAGATCCCGCAGGGTGGCCGGACCGATGTGCAGATCCCCCAGGCCGCACATCACCAGCACTAGAGCCAGCAGTCCACATAGTTCCTGCTGCCGTTCCCTGGCCCCAGCCACATCGGTAAAAGCGTAGATGGCAACCGGAGTGAAGAGGCTGGCCAGTGCAGACTCGCTGACCAAATACAGGAGAGCCCCTGGATTCCGATTCGACAACAATAGGAAGATGCTTTTGAACAGAATGTTGATACCGCCGGCGGTTAAAGCACCCAATAGGAATGGCTGGCCAGGCTCTGCGGCATGCCCGCTTGAGCGGGCGCCAGTGAGTGCCCGGCGAGTGCGTTCACGAAAGGACTTGGTCAGCAAGAAGGCAGCAGTCACAGCCAGAGCGTCCCCCACCGGCAGATAAAACTGACCAACCCCGGGGTGAGCAAAGACTCCCGCCACCACTCCGGCGACCACTGCCCAGCCGGGAGGCGCCGCCAGAAAAGCAGCGGTCACCGCCAGGGGCAATGCAAAAGGCGTGAGACCGCCGATCTGTGAGCGGCCGGCGGCGATACCCAACACTGTATAAAGCAGGCACAGGGCAACACCCTTGACTTGGGGCCACCTACCGGAGATGCCGTGGCGCAGCCAGGCGTATTCAGCACCCATCCTTGCGACCCCGCCCTTCCCGAAATTTTCCAGATCATTGCCTAATTCATTATAAGGCAAACTATCCGGGAATTATGGGGCAACCTGCGGTTGGGGTGGCCGACTCTCCGACATATTGGCCCTAGATAAGTCAAAACCCGCCATCCAGGCGGGGTATATATGGTGACCCGTAAGGGATTCGAACCCTTGTTACCGGCGTGAAAGGCCGATGTCTTAGACCGCTTGACCAACGG
This sequence comes from Peptococcaceae bacterium, assembly GCA_023249405.1. Classification (GTDB taxonomy): domain Bacteria; phylum Bacillota; class DSM-12270; order Thermacetogeniales; family Thermacetogeniaceae; genus Palsa-1188. The sequence goes on from JAHFCR010000001.1 coordinate 23,507, forward strand.
GCCATTATTTCCATTGGTAGCGGCGGCTGGACTCGAACCAGCGACACTGCGGGTATGAACCGCATGCTCTGACCAACTGAGCTACGCCGCCTCTTTTGGTAGTTGGGGTAAGTGTCCGGTAGTTGGATGAACAAACTTTGACCAAATATTATCAGCTAGAATTGACATGACCAATACCAGGTTTTTTCCAAACAACCAACGACTGCACACTAACAACTAAAAATTGGTAGCGGGGGCTGGATTCGAACCAACGACCTTCGGGTTATGAGCCCGACGAGCTGACCACTGCTCCACCCCGCATCGCCAGAATTCATTATGCCCGAAAACCGGGCCGCTGTCAAGGGTTCCTACGGAGCCCATAATGCGCTTCTGCGCGCCTGGCAACCACGATAATCTAAAACAAAACTGGCGCCAGATCGTATTATTTTACCGGTGGCAATCTTGTCACCTGGCTGCTAGAGCGCAAACAGTTTCTGGAGTTGAGGAGTCAGGGGATAAAAGACAAGCCCCAGTGTCCCGGGTCCCGAGTGCGCCCCAACAACCGGGCCTACCTGCAGCAACTCGGGTGATAGTCCGGGGAAAATCGCCCGGATGCGCTCGACCAGCGCCAGGCCCTGCGCCTCCGCAGACACGTGGCCGGCATAGACCCTGATATTAGGCCCCTGTTTTTTCATCTCTTCAAGAATGCGTTGCAACCCCTTCTCTTGAGTGCGCACCTTCTCCAATACTTCCACCATGTTATTCCTGGCCTTGTTGAAATAGAGGATCGGCTTGATCTGCAGCAGGTTGCCCAGCATTGCCGCAACCGCGCTGACCCGGCCGCCCCGGTGCAAGTACTCCAAGGTCTCCGGCATGACGAAAAAAGACATGCTGTCGATAATATGTTGGATTATTTGCAGCACATCCTTGCCCATGCCGGAGGTGATCGCCCGTACCGCCGCCTCGATAATCATATATAAACCGATGGCCGTAGTCTTGGAGTCGATGACCTGGATATCCAGTCCCGGCAGCATCTGGGCGGCAACGCGCGCAGCTTTGACGGTGCTGCTGAGGCTTTCTGCAATATGAATGGAGATGATCTTGTCGACGCGCCTGGCTATCTTCTCGTAAGTCTCAATAAAATCTCCTACCGAGGGCATGGAAGTAGTGGGCAGGAATGATGAGCGCTGTATCTTTTCGTAAAACTGAACGAAGTCATTGTTAAGCTCCGCTTCGGGAAAACTCCCGTCCTCGAAATTGATCGTCAGGGATACGACTTCGATTTCATATTGCTTTTTGAAATTAGATGGTAGATAGGCGGTACTGTCGGTTACAATTCCAATGCTGGACATATTTCATCCTTTCGGGCAATTATTTATTGTTTTATGAACCGAATAGCTTAACAACCTTGCGTGGTTAATTCGACAAAATAAGAGGTTTACCTTTGTCATGATTATGGATCTCGCTAAATGGCTGCGGCAGGAGCAAACCCATTCCGGTCGCCGGACATACTCCTGGCAAACAATCTTGCCAGCTGTGAATTCAAGGGGTAGAAACCCAGGCCGACCGTACCCGGCCCAATATGTGTGCCAATCACCGGCCCCACTGGGCAGAGTTCCGGCACTGCAGCCGGATAGATCGCCCCCACCCGGTCTACCAGCAGTCGCCCCTGTGTCTCGTCTCCCACGTAAGCAGCATAGATCCTGATATCAGGCCCCATGCTTTTCATCTCATCCAGGATCCGCCGCAATCCCTTTTCCTTGGTGCGCACCTTTTCATACAGGTCAATAATGTTATTCTTGTTCTTATTGAAATAGAGGATCGGCTTGATCTGCAGCAGGTTGCCCAGCAGTGCGGCAGCGCCACCGATCCGGCCGCCACGGCGCAGGTATTCCAAGGTATCTGGTACGTAGAGCACAGACTTATGCTTCACGATGTAGTCGATGATCTGCAGCACATCCTGTTTGTCGATCCCGGCCGCGATCGCCCGGGCAGCAGCATCCACCACCATATAGCAGCCAATAGAGGTTGACCAGCTGTCGATTACGGTTATATCTTGCTGCGGCAACATTTGGGATGCTGTCAGAGCGGTCTTGACAGTACCGCTGATCCCTTCGGTGATATGAATGGAAAAGATGCCGTCAGATCGTTTCCCCACTCGTTCATACGCCTTCAAGAAGTCGCCGATCGACGGTTGGGAGGTGGTTGGTAGATCTGGCACTCGGTGCAGATGATCATAAAACCGGTCATAATCTCCGCAGATCTCTTCTTCCGGGAAGCTGACCCCATCAAAATTTACGATCAGGGAGACTACCTCGATCTGGTACTGATCCTTGAAATGACGCGGTAGATAGGCGGTGCTGTCTGTTACGATCCCGATCCTGGCCATATATCGTCCCTTCAATAGGCGTTATGTGCAACCCCCGTGATATTTATTCTAGTTTTCGATGCCAAAACCAAATTTACCTTGTAGCTGGGCTTCATTTAATGTTAAATTTATCCGCTGCTTGACAATCAAGTCCACCTGTTTGAGACCTGGCCGGTTCACCACCGCCCTCAATACCGCATTCCAAGCACCGGGGCTATGAATGATTGACAGAATGCAGGAAACTGCTAACATCTGGTTAGGGCTATCTTGATCTGAGGGAGGAGTGCCCGTGCGCCTGTTTCTGGTGAGACACGGAGAAACATGCTGGAACAAGGATGAGATTTTCAGGGGCCGGATCGACGTGAAACTGAATGAACACGGGCTGGAGCAGGCCCGCCTCACCGCCGCGGCCCTGCGGGATCTGGCTTTCTCCGCAATCTATGCCAGCCCCCTCCGGCGCGCCGCTGAGACCGCACGGCTGATCGCCGAACCGCATGGACTCCCTGTAATCATCGAACCCGGACTGACGGACCTGGACTACGGCTCCTGGCAGGGTCTAAGCCACGAACAGGTGCAGGAACAGCAACCGGAGGTCTACCGACAATGGGTGGACAACCCGCAACTGGTGCACTTTCAGGGGGGAGAAGGCCTGGCTGATGTCAGGAGCCGGGTACTGGAGGTCTACCGGCTGCTCGCCGAGCGCCATCACGACCAGAACGTGGTGACAGTAAGCCATCGGGTGGCAAACAAGGTGCTGCTGTGCGCCCTGCTCGGCCTGGACAATTCCCACTTTTGGCGCCTGCGGCAGGATACCTGCGCCATCAACGTGATCGATGAGGATAGCCGGTATGGCTGTGTCATACGCCACCTCAACGACACCAGCCACATTCAACCGCTGTCGGCAGCGTTTGCAGCAAACTATAAAACGGCGGACTTTTAACATCCGCCGTTTTCTATCAATTTACTACGTCCTCAATACATACTACCGTTGACTGGCTGCCTGCTTATTCCGCACTTGCTCCGCCAGCCAATCCATCCATAAGGTGAAGCCCTGGCCGGTGCGGGCGGATACCGGAAACACCTCCAGTTCCGGGTTGATCAGGGCCATATCCCGCCCCAGTTGCTCCATATCGCAGTCCGTGTAGGGCAGCAGGTCAACCTTGTTCACCAGGGCCACCCTGGCCAGACGAAAGATCAGCGGGTATTTCATCGGCTTGTCGTCCCCCTCGGTGACGCTCAGCACCACCGCCCGGGCATCCTCGCCCAGATCGAACTCTGCCGGGCAGACCAGGTTGCCCACGTTCTCGATGATCAGGAGATCGATGGCGCCCAGATCAAAGTCCCCCAGAGCCGGCTTGATCATGCGGGCATCCAGGTGACAGGCCCCGGCGGTGTTGATCTGCACCACCGGCACTCCCCGGGCCTCGATCCGATCCGCGTCCCTGGTGGTATAGATGTCCCCCTCGATCACCGCCAGCCTCAAGCCCTCCGGCAGGCGTTCGATGGTGCGCTCCAGGGTAGTGGTCTTGCCGGAGCCGGGCGAACTCATCAGGTTCAGCACGAAGATCCCGCGCTCCCGGAACAGTTCCCGGTTCTCCCGGGCGGCCTCATCGTTATCCTGCAGTACCGGTGTCGCCAGCCTAACCTTAACCATCGCCTATTCTCCTTCGTAATAATCAATATAGAGTTCCCGTCCACTCACCAGCTTGATGTTGACGCTGGAGCAGGATGGGCAGATAAATTCGTAATCCTTGATCTCGAAGCGGTGTTGACATTCCTTGCACTCTCCTATCACCGGCTCCTCACGGATCTCCAGCACTGCGTCCTCTTTAAGCAGTGGTTCCTCTTTCCGAAAGGCTTCGAAGGAGAACTGCAGGGCATCGGGGACGGCCATGGTCAGCTTGCCGATCACCAGCGCTACCCGGCTGATCTGTTTGATGTTGTTTTCGGCCGCGCTGGCCTGCAACTGTTTGACAACGCCGCCGACCAGGGAATACTCGTGCATGATCCACCCCTATTTGTACCATAATAGTAATCCTTTTTACGACACTTCTGCGGGTTATGCGGACAACCTCATTGTAAGCCAATCCAACTGAATTCGCAACCTTCCGGGAGTATTTACCCGATCTGGAGCCAGAGACATCCGCCTTACCAAGGCTACGCTCATCTGCCAGGCGCAAGGATTTTCAAAACCGATGGAGAAGTACTTGGATTGGTTGAGGCATCTGCCACTGCAGCATCATTGCAGACAGTATGGTAAATGAGGGACAGAAATATGGATTATCTCTGGATCGGCCTGGGTGGTATCCTGGGGGCCCTGACCCGTTTTTACGTCGGTCAACTCTTTACATCCTGCTTCGGGACAGCTTTTCCTTACGGCACCATGTTTATAAACATTACCGGCAGCATGCTGCTTGGGCTGATCCAGGTACTGGCGCTGGAGCGCTTCCTGTTCAGCCCCCGGTTCCGCCTTTTCTCCGGGGTCGGCTTTTGTGGGGCCTACACCACCTTCTCCACCTTCACCAAGGAGACCCTGAACCTTTTGCAGACACAGCCCGCAACTGGGTTGCTGTATGGCGCCGTTTCAGTGCTCTGCTGTCTGCTGGGCTCCTGGCTGGGCATAGTCGCCGGCCGCTGGCTTTTTGCCCGCCGGTCAAAATCAGATTAATATAAATACTAACAAGGAGTGATGGCAATGGTAGTCAAGCTCTACGCCCTGAGCACGTGCCCTTACTGCGCGAAGGCCAAACAGTTGTTGAACGAGCAGGAGATCGCCTACGACCTGCTGGATGTCGATCTGGCCGAGGACGACGTGGCTGATAAGGCCCTCAAAGAGGTGCAGCAGCTGACCGGTCGCCAGTCCTTCCCGGTGATCCTGATCAATGACAAGGTGATCCTGGGTTACAAACCGGATGAGATCCTGGAGACGCTGCGCCATGAAAAGTAATATTATCTGCCAGCGATAATCCGAGGTGATTGACATGCTGCCATTGTTGCTGGGGATCAGTGCCGGAGGAGTGTTCGGAGCAATCGCCCGCTATCAACTGGGACGGATGATCATGAACCGTTGGGGCCAGTCGTTCCCACTGGGTACATTCATCATCAACATCTCCGGATCCTTTTTGTTCTGCTTTCTGACTGGTCTGTTGACAGCCGGAGCGCACATTGCGCCATGGCTGTTTGCCGGAATGACTACCGGTTTCTGTGGAGCCTATACGACATTCTCCACCTATGCCTACGAAACCATCAAGCTGGCGGAGGATGGAGAAAAGACGACCGCCTTCGTCTATGTGCTGGGCAGCGTGCTGGCCGGTCTAACTGCTGGTTGGCTCGGTTTTATGTTGTCAGTACGCCTGTAACCCCAACTTCAGGAGGGATTCTCGTGGAACAGCAAGCCGTTAAATTGCTGAAGATCTATACCGGAGAGAATGAGCACTGGCAGGGTGCCGTCCTCTACCACGCCCTGGTGCTAAAATTTCGGGAACTGGGCCTGATCGGGGTCACGGTTTACCGGGGTATGGAGGGATACGGTCCCGAGAAACGGCTGCGCACCAGCCGCATCCTGGAACTGTCCGCCGACCTGCCGGTAATCATCGAAGTGGTCGATACCGAGGAGAATATCAGCCGGATATTGCCGCTAGTGAAAGAGATGGTCAAGAAGGGTCTGATTATCCTGCAGAGCGCCCAATCATTATAATGATAAACAAATTCTTGATTCAGGTGGGGTTTTAACCCCACCTGAGTCTTAGAAGATGTTATCCGATACCTGCTTTTTTGCTTATGCATGCCCCCTTGAACCAGGAGAGCTAAGCCCCACTGGCCGGTCCGATCTGTACGCTGATCCCCGATGTTGCAGGTTCTGGAGATGATGTTGTAGGTCCTGCCGGGTTGCTGGTAGCCGCAGGCTGGTCGACCGGGTAATCGGGCACGTTAAATACCTGGGAGCGCTGCGAGACAGGACCCAAAATATTGGCCAGGCCATCCAAAGAGACTCTCAGTTTGGCCCACCCCTGATCCCGCAATTGAGCCTTTAATGGCCATCCCGATTGCCGGACACTGTCGCAAAAACTGACCAGCAACGACCGGTCCGCATTTGATGCTTGTCCGTTAGCCAGACGCTGAGCAGCCGGAAGATAGGTTGAGTCCAGTCGAGCTGCCAGATCCCCGAGCCTGCCGGCTACCACCGAGGCATCGCCAGACGCCAGGCCGGCCAATTGCGATGCCGCCGCAGACCCCTCATCCGCCTGCAGCAAATTCTTGTAAAATCCCAAGCGAAAATTGGAATCGTTCCAGTCAGCCTGATTGGCGGTCATGTACACCCCCGAATCCAGACCGGCTAGGGCAAAATTCACAGTTGATCCCAGGGCGGTCATGGCATCGCTGCGGGCAACCTTACCCTGCAATGCCTGCCAGCCGTTAAAGGCCAGGGAAACTGCCAGAGCTGCGCATAGCCCCAGGATCAGCCAACCCCGTTTGTTTATTTTCATAAATACTTCTCCCCATTCCGTAAATTAGATGCGAACCATATAACCTGATCATTCGTAGCTGACGCTGCCAAGCCCGCCTTAAATCATCTATATTTCCCCGCCGGAACGTCATAATCCTGCTAAAGTCCAATTGACTATCCGGAAAGGATCCGTTCGTCCGCCATCTACCGGCACCACAGGGATCTGTTTCTAAAAAACTTCTTGATGGCCTGAGATAATTACCATATAATCTAATGTGAGATTTTAAAAAACTTAATAAACAGTAGGATGGGAGGATGGGGAAGTGGTTTTAGCTGTAATTTTGACCCTGTTGCCTATTGTGGTCATTTTTTTATTGATGACCAAGTTTCGGGCGGCAGCAGACACAAGCGGCGTTATTGGATGGATTTTGACCCTCGCGATTGCCCTGTTGTTCTTCAAGACATCCATAGTAACCGGCTTTCTGGCCAGCCTGGCAGGTGTCATTCAATCATTTCCGGTATCCCTGATGGTTTTAACCTCACTCCTGCAGATCACCTTCATGGAGGCCACCGGCGCCATCCAGCGCATCGCCGTGTTCGTCAAAACTTTCGCCGCCTCCGACCAGGCGGTACAGATCATGCTGATCAACGTCGGGGCAGGCACACTGCTGGTGGCAGTCGGCGCCACGCCAGTGTCGATCCTGCCGCCAATCCTGATCGCCCTGGGCTACTCCACCTTCATTGCGGTGCTGCTGCCAGCCATCGGCTTTGATGCCCTGTGCACCTTCGCCCTGCTGGGCGCCCCTCTGGTCGCCTATTCCGACCTGACGGGAGTGACCCTGGTGCAGGCCGCCCAGGTGTTCGCCCGTTTCCTGCCGGTGATCTCCACGGTGATCGGTTTCGGCATGCTCTGGGTAGTGGGCCGGTGGAGCCTGATCAGAAAGGGCTGGATCCCCTGCCTGATCGCCGGAGTCACCAACGGTTGTATAGCACTCCTGATGGCCTACACTCCGGTTCTCAATCAGGGAGTGGTGCTGACGGGCGTGGTAGCCGGCGCCGGCACCATGCTGATCATGCTGCTCTACCTGAAAATTCTGGGCAAACCGATCATCGACCGTTCGAATTTGACTGAGGCTGATCTGGCGGTGGAACAGAAGATGCCTCTGGGGGTCGCCCTCAGCCCCTGGCTCATTCTGATCCCCATCCTGTTCATAGTCGCTTACTGGCCCTGGCTGCATAACATCCTATATGTCCAGTGGGCCATGCCTGTGTCAATTTTACCGGGCCAGAAGCCCATTCTCACCAGGATGCTCTGGAATGCTTACACCTGGGTACTGATCAGCACTATCCTGGCCTGCATTTTCCTCAAGCCGAGCGGCAAGGCGATTGGCGAGACCCTGACCAAATGGTTGCGGCGTGCCCCGAGGCCGGTGCTATCCGCCGCTGTCTTCTTTGCCATAGCCCTTGTAATGAACAACTCCGGCCCCTATTTTGTCAATGTTATTCAGGCCGCCAAGGGCATAGTCCCCAATATGATCGGAGTGCTGGCCTTAGGATCGGCCCATGTCTTCGGCAGGATCTATCCGTTCATCAGCGCCTATCTCGGCCTGTTCGGAGGGTTTGTCAGCGGCAGTGAGGCCTCGACCATCGCCATGTTCGCCAAGTACCACATCCTGACTTCCAAGATGTTGTACGCCGGCTATTCCCCGTCCAGACTGCAGAATGCCGCACTGATTGTCACAGCCGCCACAGCCATCGGCAGCGGCCTGGCCAGCGTGATCTCTCCGGCCAAACTGCAGAATGCCGCGGCCACCATCGATGCCCTGGGGATCGAGAGCCAGGTGATCAAGACCGCCGTGCTGATCTCTATAGTGATGACCCTGGTGGCGGCAGTGCTCGCCCTGATCCTGATTCTCTAAACGCCAAGCGAGGTCTTTGATTGATGCTTCAAGAGAAAGAGGAGCAGGCATGACTATCTGCTCCTCTTTTTATTTCAACGGACGCAACGGCGCCTAGCAACAATTAGCGGGGTGCCCGCCGCAAACGCAGAGCGATATCTGCTTGCTATACTGCCACGGAAACTGAAATAATCAGCACTGTCCCGGGTTCTTAGCTTCAGCGGGGGAAGGCTAGCCTCCACCAAAGCTAATCGGGGAAATTTACTTCAGTGAGGCTTTAGTCCCAGCTGAAGTTTAGTCGGCCCAATTCCCTCCGGGTAAGCGACCCGGGCACGGGTATCCAGAAGCTCAGATCCTACGTTCAGACCAGGCGTTAACCTGGATACGGGATACGGCGTCAGCTGTTTCAAAAGAAGTGGCGTAAAGCGGTCGCCATCAGTAAATATTCACCATGGCAGGTATATGTTGATTTGGTCAAGAATACTACACGCATGGCGTTTCCTCCAAACCATACTGACTTGGCCGGGGCCTAGGGGGTGAACAGAAGTGGCGCAAAACTATTATGCAATTTATATTCTAGCGTTGGCGATCACCGGTGGTAGCGCCTGTCTGCTGGTCCTGTTCGCCGTTCGCCATCGCACCAAAGCGGCTGGGGCAGGGGCCTTTACCGCCCTGGCTCTGGCTGCAGCCGTCTATGCTTTCGGGTATGCCTGCGAACTCGCCAGTACTACTCTTCCGGCCATGCTTTTCTGGTCAAAAGTGGAGTATCTGGGGATCGCAGCGATACCAGCCCTGTGGATCATCATGGCCATCCAGTACATCGGTAAAGACCGCTGGCTGACCCGCTCAGTATATGCGGCTTTGTTTTTCATACCGCTAGTCACGCTGTTCCTGCACTATACCGACAACTACTGGCACCTGTTCTACCATGCCACGAGTGTAATTCTGCAGCCGTTTCCCCATCTTTTAATCACCAGGGGACCCTGGTACTGGGTCAACCTGGCCTATCTCTACCTGTCGCTTATATTCGGTGATATTCTTCTGATAAACAAGTTCTGGAGGGCCGCGCCATCGTATTACAAGCAAGCCTGGATCATTCTTATCGGCTCGCTGGCACCCATGATTAGCGGCATAATTAACCTGGGGGATAAAGACCCCTGGGGTTTGGATTTAAACCCTTTTACATTCATTCTCTCCGGTTTGCTCTTTGCATGGGGCCTATTCCAGTATCGCCTGTTCGATCTGGTGCCGGTGGCCCGCGACAAAGTGTTTGAGGGCATGCACGACGGGGTGCTGGTGCTGGATATGCAGAACCGGATCGTCGATTTTAATGCCAGCCTCCAAAGGATCGTCCCCATACTGACTCTAAAGACCATCGGTCAACATGCCCGAGGAGCCTTACAGGACTATCCCGATCTGTTGCAGCAGATTGAGACCAATGCATACACGCAAGATGAGCTCAAACTGGGCACAATAAACGATTACCGTTACTTCTATTCCCGCCTCTCGCCAGTGGTGGATAACAAGCAGAGGCTGATCGGCAAAACGGTGGTTCTCAACGATGTGACTAAGCAGATGCTGCTCCTGGAAAGACTGCAAACACTCGCAACGATCGACGATCTCACCAATATCTTTAACCGCAGGCATCTTTTTGCTCTAGGCAACAGGGAAATCCAACTGGCGCGCAGACACAGCCACCCGCTATCGATCATCCTGATGGACCTGGATTATTTCAAGCAGATCAACGATAAATACGGACACGAAGCAGGAGACATGGCCCTCAAGATTGTAGCCGAGATCTGCAGACAGACCCTGCGGACTTCAGACATCTTCGGCCGTTACGGCGGCGAGGAGTTCGCCGCGTTTTTACCGGAGACGGTTCCCGAGGTCGCCCTTTACGTTGCCGAGCGCTTGAGCAGTAACATTGCATCTGCCTGTATCCCCTTTAATAGAGCAGAGATCGCCATTACCGCCAGCTTTGGTGTCACCGGTATTGAGAAGGCCGTCAACATCGATCTGAACAGCCTGTTGAGATATGCGGATCAGGCTCTATATCAAGCCAAAGAGGCGGGAAGAAACCAGATCATGCTGGTAAAAATACCGATCCCCAATTGCTGATCGCGCAAGGTATAACCCAGGGTCCTGGTATCACGCAATTGTAGGCAAACAGCCAAGGCTAGCTCCTCTTTAAAGTTTGAAGAGAGTTACCCCTCAAATAGGCAACTCTCTTCCATGAGATCTGCGCAGCCAACTGCTCTTTTTTTATTCTCCCATGATCGCCCCGATCGCTTCCAGGACGCGGTCGCAGGCCAGGAGCACCGCCGCCTCCACCTCCGGAGTCAAACCGACGTGAAAGGGCTCCTCCGAGAGGATCTCCACCCCGATGATGATCATCTGGGCAGGCAGTCGCCCCAATAATCTCCCCAGTTCCACGGCGTCGATGATGTTGATGCCATGGGAGGAAACCGGCATCACGTCCCGGGGAGGCAGTAGTGAGGCATCGAAGTTGTGGACCGTCCCCGGTTCAGCACCGCTCTTGATAGCGTCAACCATGATCACCCGGGGCGCCCGATCCCAGAGATCAAGAAGATTGAGGCCGGGGGTACCGGCCTCAATCAGTTCTACTCCGTCTGGGAGCTGATCTTTCTTCAATTCCCTCAAGCTCCGGATCACCTGCAGCCCGATAGCGTCGTCTGACGCAAACTCGTTGCCGCAGCCGATGACGAGCAGATCAGCTTCCATCTACTTCTCCCTGTGCAGGTTCACCTTGATGGAATGAGTTGCGCAGGACTGGCACGGATCGTAGTTCCGGATCATCATCTCGCACTTCAGTTTCAGGTCGTCATCCGGCAGGTTGACCAGCTTTGGTACGAACGCCCTGAAATCATCCTCGAGGGAGGCGATGTTCCGGGCAGTCGGGGCGATCAGGTCGTACTTCTGGATGACACCGTTCTTGTCGACCCGGCCGCCGTGGCAGCAGATGCCCCGGGCAGCCTCGGTAACGGCGTAGGATTCGCCAGCCTTATACTCGTACTTGATCGGTTCGAGCTTGGGCTCGCCGAGCACATCGATCAACTCGATGGCGGAGTCGATGGCATGAACGAGTTCGAGAGCCCGGGCGACGATGCTCATGAACGGCTTGAAGCAGGGCACCGAGAAACCTACTTCGGCCGCAATCTTCCTGGCGTCGGCGGACAAGGTGCCGAAGTTGTTGTTGACGCGCATCAGCGGCCCGACTACCAGGTTGCCCTTGCCCTTGAGAGTGGCGTGCTTGCAGTTGCAGTTCGGGACGTGTTTCTCGAGGATCCAGATCGGGTATTCCTCATCCGGCGCCTCAAAGCCGTCGTTGGAGTAAAGCTTGCCCTCGTTGATCGGGTAGCGTTTGGGATCGTACAGGGAGACGTACTCCGCCTTGCGCTCCAGGCTCTTGTAGGGCTCGGCATTGGCCAGCTGGGCGGCCAGCTTGGCGGTCTCATAGCCGAACTCCTTGGAGGCCTTCAAGCGATCCTTCAGAGCCTGCAGGGTGGCCTTGCTCGGTACGGCGGTGTAGCCGCCAAGCACTGAGGTGCGGTTCTGGATCTCATGGCCGCAGATGGCTACGATCATGTCGTTGCCAAGCCGTTTGGCTCCCAGAGCCTTGCCTACGATCGGGAGCAGATCCGGGTTGCCGGCCATGGCTACCACGCTCTCGTAACCCACAAAGTCCGGAGCTGCCAGGCAATAAATATGCAGGGCATGGCTCATAATCCAGTCGCTGTAATGCATCAACTCACGCAGCAGTCTGGTCTGTTCGCTGACCTTGACTCCCATAGCCCGCTCCATCGCTCGCAGGGAGGAGATGTGATGGGCGTGGGGGCAGATGCCGCAGATACGCTGTACCAACTCCGGCGCCTCTTCGACCTTGCGGCCGATCAGGAAAGCTTCGAAGAACCTTGGCGGTTCCCAGACTTCCCAGGCAGCCTTTTTGATCTCGCCGTTTTCGCCGATGACGATATCCATCGCCCCGTCGCCTTCCATGCGGGCCAGGTAATCTACATACAGTCTCCGGTCGCTCATAGCGCAGCCTCAGCTCCTTTGCTAAACTCCGGCGTGTTCCCCGCATACTTGCGGAACTTGCGCACCACGTCGTCCTTGGACAGGCCGAGGTCTTCCATAAACGTCTTGGCCAGGGATGCCGCGTTGCAGTCGTTGGCAGGCCCGCGGCAACCTTCACATTGCCTGTTCAGGCTGGGGCAGAGGGCGCCGCAGCCGGCAGCGCTGACCGAGCCCATGCAGGGCTTTCCTTCGCTGACCAGCAGGCAGACATTTTCCTTCAACTTGCACTCGTTACAGACGCTGTGCGGCCGGAACAGCGGGTTCTCACCCTTGAGTGCCCTCTTGATCAGCTCTACCATTTCGCCCACATCAACGGCACAGCCACGCAGGTAAGCATCGGTCTTGACATAGAAATCAATACCCTTGGCAGGGATCGAGGTTAACATGGGATCGTTAATATTTTCCGCGTACACCGTCTTCGTCAGCTGCTCCTGGGTCATCCCCGACCAGTTCTTGATGGAGGGCACACCACCAGTGCAGGCGCAGTTGCCAAAGGCAACCAGGATGGCGCACTCTTCGCGGATCTTCTTGAGTTCAAGCGCCTCTTTCGGTGTGGTGACCGCGCCCTCGATAAAGCCAATGGTGTACGGCCCTTCGTGGTTATCACGCTTGGCCATGATAAAATACTCGATGTCGATGACACCCAGGACATCCAGCAGTACCGGCTCGATGTTCAGCACAGAGAGCAGACAGCCGGCGCAGGAGCTGAACTTAAAAAACGCGACTTTCGGATTTGCCAATGATCACACCTCCTTATAAGGCCGCTTCAGGCAGGCCTTGGATATCCGCCAATTTGAACACGGGGCCGTCCTGGCATACGAAGATCGGGCCGATCTGGCAGTTGCCGCACTTCTTGATGCCACAGCTCATGCGGCGCTCCAGCGACACGTAGATCTGTTCCGGGCTCCAGCCCCGCCCCAGCAGGCCCCTCACGGCAAATCTCATCATAATGTCCGGGCCGCAGGTGATCATGATCGTATTGTCGGGTTTGGAGGACATCTTGTCGAACAACGTGGTGACAACGCCGATGTTGTGGCCCCATTCCAATCCCGCCGTATTATCTACGGTCAGAAGCAGCCTGGAGTTTGGGATCTTGCGCAGTTCTTCGTATTCGTCGGTGAAGAGCAGTTCCTTGGGGCTCCGGGCGCCCACAAGGATCTCCAGGGCGCCGTACTCGTCGCGGCGGTTGGCGATGTGCTTGATTGTACCGAGCAGCGGGGCCAGGCCGACGCCGCCGACCACTACCAGCACGTTCTTGCCCTTCATCTCTTCCACCGGCCAGCCAAATCCGTACGGCCCGCGGATGCCGACGATGTCTCCCACCTGGAGCTTGTCCAGAGCGTTAGTCACGTTGCCGACGGCGCGGATGGTGTGGTCAAAAGAACCCTTCACATCGGCACAGGAACTGATGGAGATAGGCACCTCGCCGATGCCGAAAATGCTGATCTCATTGAATACGCCGTTGTCATAGGTATATTTCTCCTGCACGGCAGGATCGGTAAAGGCAAAGGTATAAGTCTTGTTGTCGTAGTTCTGCTGCTTGATCCCCAGAATCTTGGCCGGAAGCGGCTCCCACGGATTGGTCTCCGGGGTGACTTTCTTGGCCGGCGGAGTGTACAGCTTGACCGCGCTCTCGGCGCCCGGGTTATCCCGCAAGTCGGCTACAACCTGGACCGGGTCGATAGCCGCGACACAGTAAGTAGCACAACGGCCACAGCCCACGCAGCCGGGGGATCCGTCAAATTGTTGAGCAAAATAGGTCAGCTTGTGATACAGGCGCTGCTTGATACGCGCTGCCCGATCAGGCCGGAAGACGTGATCGGCAGCCACGCGGGAGAACTCCAGGTACTGGCAGGAATCCCAGTCCCTCGGGCGCTCACCGGCAGCCAGGGTCAGGTCCACCTGGTCCTTGACGGCAAAACAGAAGCAGGTTGGGCAGACATTGGTGCAGGACCCGCAGGCCAGGCACCTTTCCTTGAGATCCGACCAGACCGGGTTCTCCACGTTCTGGTGCAGGAACTCGCCCAAGTTGTCTGTGTCAATGTGCCGTTTGATCTTCTCCTGGGCCGATCGTAGGGCCTTGCTCTTGGCGATCCTGTCCGCATCGGTGGCGGGGGCCAGCCCTGCTGTCAGGGCCTTGCCGGCATCGCTGCCCACGCAAACAAGATACTTGTCGCCGAGATCGGTCAGGGAGAGGTCAAAACCGGTATCCATACCCGGCCCAGTGTTAAAGGAGGAGCAGAAACCGTTGGCGCAGGGCTCGGTACAGTTCAGGCCGACGATCACCGTGTTCTCACGGCGCGCCTTGTAGTAGGGATCCGGATATGTCCCCAGGAACACCTTGTCCAGGCTGAGCATGCCGTTGATATCGCATGCATGTACCCCGAAGAGGACCTGCTTCCCTGCCGGGGCAGGCTCTCCGGTTTTAGCAGCCGGTCCGCTGAAACCAAATAGGGTCTCCTTCGGTGGAGCTAAATACTTCTTGTGCGGCGGTAGAATAGTGGTATCATAGTCAAGGCGCAGATCTGCGGCAGAATCGATCGGCGCAAAGACAAATTCAGGTCCCTTGGCGACTGGTCCTATGAGTTCATAGCCAGCCTTCAATTTGGCCGCGAAACCATCTAAGTCAGCTTTCGGGAGAACAAAAGCTTCCACTAGCAAAATACACCTCCCATGTGAAATTCTTTTGGTTACCACATACCTGGCTTACAGCTTTTACTTGTCACCGATCCCTCCCTCGTTTCCCACCCGTCAGGTTGGCAACATTCGCGCGCCAGGATTCTTCCCGGCACTGACTGTGAACAGACCGCGCTGCGCTGGGATGGCATTAGCCTCCCCCGGCATCGCTCTGGTACCGCCCGGCACCGCCCTCTGACGGGAACATGGCTCTCTTGCCGGACTAACAACTGTTTAAATAACCTAGAAAAACGTAAAAATGGATAGAAACATACTTTTAACGACATTACAGAAGCGCTATTCAACAAGAATACTTCTACGCACAGCGCAAAAATCCTTTCAACCCTTAAAAATAATTGAAAAGACAGGCTCTGAGCTTCCGGGCGCCCCACGCCCCATTCTCACTCGCCATAAGAGACCTAAACCGTCCAGCTAAAAGGAATAAAACAAACGCTGGCGAAAATATAGTCATTAGTTTTGACGTCATGCTTGAATATAGAGGAGGATGCCAGATGATCACCTGTATCGGTATCGCCTGCAGCCCGCGGCGAGGAGGGAACACCTCGCTGTTGTTGGAGCAGGCGCTGACAGGAGCAGCCCAGGGCGGTGCCCGGACAGAATTGATCACTCTGTCCGACTACAACTTCAGGCCATGCCAGGGATGTAACGCCTGTAGCAAGGACGGGGAGTGCATCCTCAAGGATGATATGCAGCAGATCTACCAACGATTGCTGGCAGCTGATCGCCTGATCTTGGCAGCTCCGATCTTTTCCATGCACCTGAACGCCCAGGCCAAGGCCCTGATCGACCGCAGCCAGCGCTTCTGGTCCACCAAATTTGCTTTAAAACGTCGGGTTATCCAGGACGCGGCATCCCGGCCGTATCGGGCGGGAATGTTTCTCTCGGTCTGCGGCACCGCCTTCCCTGATATGTTCGACTGCGCCACCAAAGTAGTGCGCTACTACTTCAACATGCTGGAGATGAGATATGCAGGTGGCCACTTCTACTGGCAGATAGACGAGAAAGGCGCTATCAGGAACCATCCCACTGCCTTTCAGGAGGTTCTTGAGGCTGGGCTCCGGCTAGTCTCTGAATAGTGTAAACAAGCAATACTGCGCACATTATTCGAATAGCACTGCCGGTTGCGCGGCCACGTTCACGAATATTACGAACCATACTGCGTGAATGCTATTGATGGTTTTAAACTATACTGCCAGACTGCCAGCAATTTCGGGTTAATGAAGGGAGGGAAAATGTTTGCAGAAGTATGAGTGCGGAGTTTGCGGCTTCGTCTATGATCCGGCCAAGGGAGATCCGGACGCCGGTATCGCTCCGGGCACACCCTTTGAGAACCTGCCGGAGGACTGGCAGTGCCCGGTTTGCACGGCTCCAAAAAGCGATTTTCACCCCCTGGCCTGACACATCTGATGTAAAAGCATTATA
Organism: Peptococcaceae bacterium; assembly: GCA_023249405.1. Classification (GTDB taxonomy): domain Bacteria; phylum Bacillota; class DSM-12270; order Thermacetogeniales; family Thermacetogeniaceae; genus Palsa-1188. Next base: position 40,413 of record JAHFCR010000001.1, read on the forward strand.
TTAAAGGTAAGCGCCTGGTTAGACTCTACATCCAGGCGTTTTTCTTTGCCACTCGCTGCAGGCGCCTGGCCAGCGTCGGGTCTAAACAAGAATACCCGGTCATAATCATGAAAGAGGACCTACCGTGAATTCTTTAGCTTCGGGCAGGGAGGAGTCGAGATGCCAGAGCTGCGACACGAATTGACCCTGACAGGGCGTTCCCGGTTTCTAGCCACGGGAGTTCTGCAGGTGGTCAGCTTTGACGACGGAGAAATTTTGTTGGAGACCGAGATGGGCACCCTGGTTGTGCGCGGCGAAGAGATGCATATCACGCGCCTGGACCTGACCGCCGGTGAAGTCGCCATCCAGGGCTCCGTCGCCGCACTGGAGTACCGGGAACAGCGCAGTAAGAAAATTAAAGAGAAGGGGAAGAATATCCTAGACCGCCTCCTCAAATGAACGGGACCGTGCTGCAAGAATTTACCCTCCTGTTTATTGACCTGGCCATGGGGGTCGGGATCGGCTTCCTGTTTGATTGCTACCGCATCCTCCGGCGGGTGCTCAGACCAGGCTGGCTGGTAACCCAGGTGGCTGATTTTTTCTTTTGGATATGCTGTGCCATCCTCGCTTTCCGGGTCTTTTTTGTTGTGACCGGGGGTGAGGTAAACTTCTATAACTTGTTGATCATCCCCGCAGGGGCAGTAATTTACCTGAAGTTTGCCAGCATCGCGCTGCAGTGGCCATTGCTGGTGCTTTTTCTCCAGTTGTGCCGCCTGCTGGCCTGGATCATGAGTATATTTCGCCATGCGGTCTGGTTGCTTTGGCAAATAGTTGTCCTGCCTTTTCGGGCTTTGTGGTGGTTGGTCCGCACCTGTCTGCAGTTGGCAGTCCTACTGCTCCGAATCCTATGGCTTCCTGAAAATATGCTGCTGCGGTGGTTGTGGCGGCTGCTGCGGGAAGTCTGGCGCCATTTTGGCTGGTGGCTGCACGGGCTCCTGCGCCGCCTTCTGCACAGGACGTAACACTGGTCGCTATGATCGGCTAAGCAGCCTTCCGCCAAAGCAGTCATAAA